>NZ_JBTYKD010000359.1:0-9844 GCF_054880495.1 Nostoc sp. | reverse complement strand
CGAGAAAGCGGGGTTTTTGAAATGAGGACACTGATAGGCAAAGTTAGCCCTGTTCGGCACAAGTACTGTCAGTCAATTCACCGTAACGATGGATATATGTATGCGTTTTCCACAAATGTCCACTGATTCAGCATTAGAGGTATAGCGATCGCAAATGAAATTGGTAGCAGCGGGAGTTAAGGGAGTTAAGGATTTGGCTGTTTTTCATCAACTAAAATCCATTGGAGGTTCTGATGAACCATGAAATTTCTAACGAGAGTTTAACCCAGAAGAGTATGGAACCGAAGCTCCCGCGATCGCCAAGAAAGATTATTTTGGTAATTTTGGGCGTGATGGTGCTGGCTGGGCTGGTTTTTCTTGGTATCCATGCGGGTGCAGCCAAGACAGACAAAACTGGAAAAGCTGGGCGTAATAAGCAGCAAGTGACACCTGTAACCGTGGCAATGGTGACACAAAAAACGGTTCCAATCCAATTGCAGGCGATCGGCAATGTGCAATCGGGTTCTACGGTATCGATTACCCCCGAAGCCACTGGACGGATCATTGGAGTTTATTTCAAGAAAGGTCAAGATGTGAAAAAGGGACAACTTTTGTTTACCCTGGATGACCGATCGCAAACTGCTGCAATCCAGCAAGCTGAAGGAATTGTCGCGAAAGACCAAGCCGCGGTACAACAAGCTAGAGATGGATTAACTAGAGACTTGGGTCAGGTAGACCAAGCCAGGGCGACCTTAATTAAAGACCTAGCCTCTGTGCGACAAGCTCAGGCGACTGTGGGGAAGGATCAAGCACAAGTAGATTTTGCCCAGGGACAGAGCGATCGCTATGGTGCATTGTACAAGAAGGGTGCGATCAGTTTAGATACAGCACAGCAATACGTTGCCAATATCCGCACAGCTCAAGCAACCCTACAAGCAGATCGAGAAGCGATCGCTAATGTTCAGGCTGTTTTGAAAAGCGATCGAGTGGCGCTGGCTAATGCCGGCGCAGTTGTCAAGGGCGATCAAGCTGCGATCGCTAATGCTCAAGCCGTTGTCCGTTCCGACCAAGGAGCATTGGACAATACCAAAGTGCAATTATCTTACGCCAAAATTTATGCGCCGATTGATGGTCGCGCAGGCAATATTTTGGTGACTCAGGGCAATGTGGTACAAGCTAACAGCACGACTCCACTTGTTACCCTGACCCAAATTCGCCCGATTCAAGTTGCTTTTTCCATTCCCGAAACAAATCTGCCCCAGGTACAAAAGTATATGCAGAATGGCAAGCTGAAGGTAGATGTAACGTTCCCCGATAATCAAGCTCATCCTTTACCAGGTACTTTGACATTTGTCAATAATACGGTTGATAACACCACGGGAACAATTCAACTGATTGGCGACTTTGACAACACGCAGGGACATTTGTTTCCCGGTCAATTTGTGAACGCAACGCTAACGCTGACCGAAGAACCGAATGCAACGGTTGTTCCTTCGCAAGCTGTACAGAATGGCCCAGATGGACAGTTTGTTTTTGTAGTTAAGCCCGATATGACGGTGGAAAATGTTCCAGTTACAGTTAGCAGTAGCATTGATGGGCTAGATGTGGTTCAGAAAGGACCGCAACCAGGCGATAAAATTGTCACCGATGGTCAAGCGAATCTCGTTTCCGGTAGCAAAATCCGCATCAAAACAGCCGGCAATAACTCAAATGCAGGTGGGAATTCCTCGAAGTCAAGAAGAAATCATGCCCCGAATTCCGGCGGAGGTGATTCATGAACCTCTCAGAGCCATTTATCCGCCGCCCGATCATGACGACTCTGGTAATGGCGGCGATTTTGATCTTCGGTTTCATGAGTTATCGTTTGCTGCCAATCAGTGATTTACCAAGTGTGGATTATCCCACAATTCAGGTAAGTGCCGCCCGACCGGGAGCCAGCCCCGAAACGATGGCAGCATCAGTTGCTCGTCCCCTAGAGAAGCAATTTTCCAGCATTGCGGGACTCGATTCGCTCAACTCAACTAGCACTTTGGGACAGACTCAAATTACGCTGCAATTTAACCTGAGTCGGAATATTGATGACGCGGCGCAGGATGTGCAAGCAGCAATATCAGGAGCAGCGGGGCAAATTGCGACGGATTTACCCAATCCTCCCACTTATAGCAAGGTTAACCCCGCCGATCAACCGATTCTCTACCTTTATCTAGATTCTCCGACTCTGCCCCTTTCCCAAGTAGACAATTATGCCGAGACTTATTTGGCGCAAAAGCTATCTACAATCAATGGGGTGGCACAAGTAGCTGTCTACGGTTCCCAAAAGTATGCGGCTCGAATTCAACTTGATCCGCAGCAATTGGCAACGCGGCAAATTGGGCTAGATCAGGTAGCGACGGCGATTCAACAGGGTAACGTCGATTTACCTACCGGCAGTCTTTCGGGAAATCACAAAAATTTTACAGTCCAAACTAACGGGCAACTCCAGGATGCGGCTGCTTATCGTCAGTTGATTGTGTCTTACAAAGATGGAATGCCCATCTATCTCAATCAACTGGGGCGGATTCTTGACAGTGTAGAAAATGACAAGCTAGCAAGCTGGTACAACAACACCCGCGCGATTATTCTCACCATTCAAAGACAGCCCGGAACCAATACGGTGCAAGTTGTAGACACGATTAAGAAATTGCTCCCGAATTTGCGAGAGCAGATTCCGACATCCGTGGAAATTGGGATTCTCTATGATGCGTCTCAGTCAATTCGAGATTCAGTAGATGATGTCAGATTTACGTTGATTCTGACGATCGCTCTAGTTATCTTAGTAATCTTCCTCTTTTTGCGGAACCTCTCGGCCACGGTAATTCCCAGTTTGGCATTACCCGTTTCGCTGATTGGCACCTTTGCAGTGATGTATTTGCTGCACTACTCACTAGACAACCTGTCGCTGATGGCGTTGACCCTTTCCGTGGGCTTCGTAGTCGATGATGCGATCGTCATGCTGGAAAATATCGTCCGTCACATGGAAATGGGGGAACCTCCACTAGAAGCGGCGTTGAATGGGTCGAGAGAAATTGGTTTCACCATCCTATCAATGACCCTTTCCTTAGTTGCAGTCTTCATCCCGATGTTGTTCATGAGTGGAGTCCTGGGACGATTATTTCATGAATTTGCGGTGACGATCGCAGTGGCAATTCTCGTATCTGGTTTTGTGTCTTTGAGTCTGACTCCGATGTTGTGCAGTCGTTTTCTGCGTCCGGTGGATCATGCCCATCAAAGTCGGTTATATCAAGCTTCCGAATATGTATTCGATCGCTTCCTCGGTCTGTACGATTGGAGTCTCAAAAAAGTCTTAAAATATCATCGCACCACGATGATTTTATCTGGCTTTCTATTAATAGTCACAGTTGGGCTATTGGTGATCGTTCCCAAAGGCTTTATTCCTAGCGAAGATACCGGACAAATTACAGGCATTACCCAAGCAGCTCAGGATGCATCCTTTGATAATCTTGTCCAGCATCAGCAGACAGTTGCTAACCTGATCCGCCAAGACCCGAATGTGGATGCAGTCAACTCCAATATTGGGGCGGGAGCGAGTGGAAGTGGCGGTGGGGCAGCAGTTGCAGCCAATTCTGGTAGTTTGTTTATTCGGTTAAAACCGCGATCGCAACGCCAACTTAGTGCCGACGAAATCGTGCAAAATTTGCGAATCAAACTCGCCACTGTTCCGGGCATCCAAGTATTCTTACAAAATCCCCCAGCGATTCCCATTGGCGCTCAACAAAGCACGGGACTTTATCAACTTGCGCTCCAGAGTTCTGATGTCAAACCCTTGCAGCAGTATGTTCCCCAACTTGTTCTCAAGATGAAGACCTTGACAGAACTCCAGGATGTGAACAGCGATTTACAGTTTGCTTCTAAGATTCAAATTGACATTGACCGCGATAAAGCCTCAACTTATGGGATTACCGCCGATCAAATCGAAAGTACCTTGAGAAGTGCCTACGGTTCCTACCAAGTGTCAACCATCTATGCAGCGACCAATGAATATCAAGTGATTCTGGAATTAGCGCCCCAGTATCAGGAGGATATCAATGCTTTGTTGACATTATACATTAACTCCAGCACAGGAGTAGCAGTTCCTCTGAAGACATTCGCCAAACTATCTCAGGGAGTCAGCCCGTTAATGGTCAATCATAACGGTCGGATGAACGCCGCCACCATTTCCTTTAACCTCGCCCCCGGTGTGTCTTTGGGAAATGCTAACCAAGAGATTGATAAACTGATTAATCAGGTGATTCCTGCGAGTATTACCACGAACTTTCAGGGCGCAAGTCAGGTATTTCAAAGTTCGCTGCCGAGTTTGGGTTTATTGTTAGCGATCGCAGTTTTAGTAATTTATCTGATCCTGGGTGTTCTCTATGAGGATTTCATTCACCCGATTACAATTCTTTCCGGTTTGCCTTCAGCAGGTTTCGGCGCATTGTTAACGCTGATCATATTCCATGTCGAACTGAATGTTTACTCCTTCATCGGCATAATTCTTTTGGTGGGCATCGTTAAGAAAAACGGGATCATGATGGTAGATTTTGCCATTGAAGCCCAGCGAAATGAAGGGAAAAAGCCCTCTGAAGCGATTTATCAAGCCTGTTTGGTGCGCTTCCGCCCGATTATGATGACGACGATGGCAGCATTAATGGGAACTTTACCGATCGCGATCGGATTTGGGGCTGGTTCTGAATCCCGCCGTCCTCTAGGGATTGCAGTTGTGGGCGGACTGGTGTTTTCTCAGATATTGACCCTGTATTTAACTCCTGTGTTCTTTATATATATGGAATCGTGGCGGAAAAAGCTCAGTCAAGTTAAGTTCCGGCGGGTGTTTTCATTTTCAGGCGGGCGCTCGTGATATTCAACAAGCAACATCAGTATTTTACCTATGCTCGATTTAACATCAATTCTCCAAAGGAAGGCTACAAATTAAAATGATTCGTAATTACGAAATAGCAACACACTAAAATTTAGATATTAGCGTTTTTGGAATAATTACACGATGACTTTAGTACTAGAACAAGAAAATCTACCCTTCTAATCCTCACTCATGACCGGGCAACGATGCCAGATTTCGCTTACAAGCGATTGCCGAAGGGAGAGCAAATGTTGGGTTTGTTCGTAGTGAATGATCGGATGCCGATTAGGGCAATTAACGAATTGCTGCTACTAGTTAATTACAGCGATCAATCTGAATGGAAGGGGATTGTTTTATATTTGCCCTGATGAAATATAAACTTTAAATCTAGTTACGCTTTCAACTAACGCACCTCAACAATTCAAAGTACCTTAGCCTATGCCATAACACAACTTACTTCTGATTTTCTCAATTACGAATTACAAATTAAACACTTATGTCAGATATTAAAGATGCATTAGACCGAATTAATTACTGGTTTAAAGAAAATCATCCAGCAAAGATTGCATCATTGGCATCAGGTATAAGTCCATTAGAAATAGATAATGTGTTGAGTACTCTATCTTTTAAAGTATCCCAAGAAGTTAGGGAAATTTATGAATGGTCAAATGGATATCCAAAATATGATTGTGCAGATGATTGGATATTTTCTTATATGTTCCTTTTAAGTTTAGAGTCAGCAGCGAAAGAGGCTCAAACTTGGGTAGAGGAACATGAAGAAATAGCCCTGATGTATAAGTATGCAGGTAAACCTGTCTTCCCAATCTGCATGTCAGATATTGAGTTTTTAGCAGTTGCCGCAACGGATGATGAACAAACAACTTCTCCTGTAATTCATATCTCTGAAATTGCCGAAATTTCACTGCAATATACCAATTTAACAGCGATGATGTTGACTCTAGCAGAATCTTACGAGACTGGGGGATTGTTCATCGATCGTAAAGGTTATATAGAGAAAGATGAGAAAAAGTATGCTGCTGCATATCGAAAATACAACTCAGGAATTACAGACTTAGCTCTCGAAAGATTTCTGAAAATATTTCCTGAAGATTCCTCTTGGAAACCCGTACAACTACTTCATGAGGACCTATATATGAGCAATAGCTATGGAATAGAAATGCCACTAAGTAGCCTGAAAACTAAAGTAGTTAATACTCTTGTTAATCTGCTACAAGACGAAAAATATGATTCCGGCTTTTCTGTAGTATTAGTACTCGAAGAACTTCGAGCAGTAGATGCCTTAATTCAAGGACTTAAACACCCTAGCAAATGGGTTCGGAGTCGGGCAGCGTTTGCTTTAGGAAAAATCAAAGCATTTGAGGCTGTGGAGTTTGTATCGCAGCTTTTAGAAGATCCAGATCCGGTTGTTCAAGAAGCAGTGAAGGAGGCGTTAGAGATGTTTAGAAATCAGAGATAGAGCGGTTGCACCCATCACACGTTTATCAAACTCACGTTGAAATTATATATATTTCAAACCCATGAACCTTTCAGAACTCTTCATCCGTCGTCCAGTCATGACCACCTTGGTGATGATGGCTATCCTCATCTTCGGTCTGATGAGTTATGTATTATTACCCATCAGTGCGCTGCCCAACGTTGAATATCCTTTTATTTCTGTCTCTGCTAGTCTCCCTGGTGCCACACCCGAAACAATGGCATCTTCGGTCGCCGCACCCCTAGAAAGACAGTTTACCGAAATTGCCGGACTCAATTCATTCAATTCCACCAGTTCAACTGGTAGCACCAATATCTCCCTACAATTTGACTTTAGCCGCAGAGTGGAGGATGCCGCCAAAGATGTGCAGGGGGCTATCTCAGCAGCAGCAGGACAACTGCCCGCCGGAATGCCTCACCCGCCCACCTACCGCAAAGTCAACCCATCTGTCTCACCAGTTCTCTACCTCTATATGTATTCTGAGACACAGCCAATCTCGACAGTAGATGAATACGCAGAGGTAACAGTTGGTCAGCCAATCTCGATGATTGATGGTGTTGCTCAGGTACAGGTCTATGGTCAACAGCAATATGCAGTCCGCGTCCAGCTTGACCCGCGAGAGTTGGCATCGACGGGAATTGGTCTAACTCAGGTGAAAACTGCAATTCAACAGGGAAATGTTGATTTGCCAACCGGCAGTCTCTCTGACGCTTACAAAAATTATACGATTCAGGCGAATGGTCAACTCACCGACGCTGCCGGCTACCGCCAGCTAATTGTAACTTACAAAAATGGTGCGCCCGTGCGCCTCCAGGATTTGGGGCAGGTAATTGACAGTGAACAAAACGTCAAAGTCTCAAATTTGTATAGCGATCGCAAGGTGACAAACCGCCATTCTGTTGTTCTCGCTGTGCAGCCACAGCCGGGTGCTAATACGGTAAATATTGTTGATGCCATCAATGAACTTTTACCTACGCTCCGCGAACAAGTTCCCAAATCCATTGAGATGGGGATTATGTACGATCGCTCCCAAACCATCCGCGCCTCTGTCAACGATGTAAAGTTTACCTTGCTTCTCTCGATTTGTCTAGTTATCTTGGTGATTTTCTTATTCTTGCGTGATGTCACTGCGACGCTGATTCCCAGTTTGGCGCTACCTGTAGCGATCATTGGCACTTTTGCCGTGATGTATCTGTCGGGCTTCTCCCTAGACAACATTTCACTCATGGCGTTGACCCTCTCCGTGGGCTTTGTCGTGGATGATGCGATCGTGGTGTTGGAAAATGTCGTCCGTTATCGGGAAATGGGGGAATCTCCCCTAGACGCAGCATTGAAGGGATCAAAGGAAATCAGTTTCACCATTTTGTCAATGACCCTTTCCCTAGTGGCAGTGTTCATCCCGATCATGTTTATGAGTGGAATAATCGGTAAATTATTTCATGAATTTGCCGTAACGATCGCAGTGGCAATTTTGGTTTCGGGTTTTGTTTCCCTCAGTCTCACCCCCATGTTGTGCAGTCGTTTCTTAAGTTCATCCCATCAACAAAGACCAAATCGGCTCTATCAAGTTTTAGAAGGGGGATTTGATTTCCTACTGCGGGGATATGATTGGACGCTCAAGCCTGTTTTAAAATTCCGCCTGATGACGCTAATTGGTTCTGGCATTCTGCTGCTAATGACCATCTATCTGTTCGTCATCGTTCCCAAAGGATTTATTCCTACGGAAGACACCGGACAACTAATGGCGAATACGAAAGCCGCGCAAGATATTTCTTTTGATGATATGCTGCGTCACCAGCAAACGGTTGTTGATATCATTCGTAAAGACCCCAACATTGAAGCAGTTGACTCAATTGTGGGTGCAAGTGGCCCGAACGGTTCAGTCAACGGTGGGCGAATTACCATTCGGCTAAAACCACGTGATCAACGTCAACTCAGTGCTGACCAAATCATTCAAGAACTAACCCCCAAGTTGAGACGTACAACTGGAATTAAGACATTCCTCCGCTCTCCGCCAGCTATTCCCATCGGTGGTCAACAAACTAATTCTACTTATCAGTTCACCTTGCAGAGCTTAAATTTGCAAGACCTGCGTCAATACGTTCCTAAACTTGTGGATAAAGTCAAAACCCTACCAGGACTCCGGGACATTGACAGCGATTTACAACTCAGCACTCCCCAAATCCAAGTCCAAGTTGACCACAACAAAGCCGCAACTTTGGGGATTACAGCAGAACAAGTTGAACAAACCCTCAGCGCCGCTTATGGTTCCAGCCAAATTTCTACTATTTATACCCCAAATGACCAATTTTATGTAATCTTAGAAGTGAAACCGGAGTTTCAGCGAGATCCCAGCGCCCTCTCGCTGCTATATGTGCAATCGAGTACTGGCAAACAGGTTCCCCTAAGTGCGATCGCTAATATTACCCAGAATGTCGGACCACTTACCGTTGCTCACGTTGCTCAACTCCCCTCTTCGACTATCTCTTTTGACATCCTACCAGGAACGTCTCTAAGTCAGGCTACAGATGCCATCAAGCAAGCAGCTAGTGAGATGCTACCCTCAACAATTACCCCCAGTTTTCAGGGTTCAGCCCAAACTTTTCAACAGTCCTTCAACGATTTAGGGGCGCTGTTGTTGGTGTCTATTGTAGTAATTTATCTGATTCTTGGTATCCTTTATGAGGATTTCATTCACCCAATCACCATTCTTTCTGGTTTACCTTCGGCGGGTTTTGGCGCATTACTGACGCTGCTGATTTTCCAGGTTGATTTAAATCTTTACTCTTTTATCGGCATCATTTTGCTAGTGGGCATTGTCAAGAAAAACGGGATTATGCTGGTAGACTTTGCAATTGAAGCGCAGCGAAAGGAAGGGAAAAATTCCTTTGATGCCATCTATGCCGCTTGCTTAACTCGCTTCCGCCCGATTATGATGACGACGATGGCAGCTTTAATTGGGACATTGCCCATTGCTTTGGGGACGGGGGTAGGTTCAGAAGCGCGTCGTCCTCTGGGGATTGCGATCGTTGGGGGATTGTTGTTTTCTCAGATATTGACTCTCTATCTGACTCCAGTGTTTTACATTTACATGGAGGGATTGCGGAAAAACCTGGGCCAACCTAAGTTTAAGTTTTCCCGCTTTTTCTTCAAAAAACCCAAGGTTCGCGGAGAATACTGATTTTAAAAATCGCTTACAACCTACTTCAATAACCAAAGGCGGGCAAGACTTCGGCGTGAGCGCTCAGTCGAACGCTGCCCACCCCACAAGTAGTAGTAATTTATTTCTTGGAAAACCCTGAACCAGTTTTTCGATCTTGGTAATTATTTGAGATACTTTTTGAGCAAGAGCGATCACTCTTGCTCAGTAATTTACCGTAGTTGAGGTGTAAACTAAACGTTACTGTGGGTTAGTTCATTTTTGGAAGCTCCCATACTCTAATTCTTTGAGGTTCACGGGACGATGTATCGCT
>NZ_JBTYKD010000358.1:0-18236 GCF_054880495.1 Nostoc sp. | reverse complement strand
CCCAACCTACAATTTTTTTTTTGCAACATTACTACCGAGATTTTTTCAGAAATCAAATATGATTCCTATATTCAATCTAACTCTCAACAAGCAAACTCTAATTGAGCGCATTAGCCAACTTGCACGTGATAAGTTCGCCTCTCGCGCTGCTGGTTATGACCACAATGCTAGCTTCCCAAAAGAAGATTTTGAAGACCTTTTTCAAGCAGGTCTGAATGCGCCTGTTGTGCCAACTGAATACGGTGGTCTAGGGTTAGGACATGATAGCGATATCTTTACCCTGTGGATGATGACTAAGGAACTGGCAAAAGTGGATTTATCCCTAGCCCGTTGCTGGGAAGGACACGCAAATGCCCAAGTTTTACTAGCGGCTATGGCTAATGAGTCCCAGAAAAAGCGCTGGTTTGAGGGTATTGTCCAGCGTGGTGAGAAATGGGCGGCTTGGAGTGGAGAACCCCAATCTCAGATTCCAGGTCAAGAAGCCAGCCTTGGCACAAGTGTTCAAGTGGTAGATGAGGGATATATCATTGATGGCACAAAGGTATTCGCCACCAGTGCCCCAGAAGCAGAGTGGGCAATTCTCTTGGTCAACACAGCAGGGCCTGGGGGAGCGCGTCATAGCAATGGCTCACCGACATCAGTATTGTTACTAGCCTGTAACCTATCCGATCGCAGTATCAGCTTTGATGATAGTTGGTGGCAGCCAATTGGGATGAGGGGCACAGTGAGTTACTTAGTTCGCTTTGAAGGTACTTTCATCCCTAAAGAAAACTTGATTGGCTATCCAGGACAGTACATCCAACAGGAGTGGCAGACGCGGTTTACGCCTCTGTATGGCGCTGCTTTTCTCGGAGCTGCTGAAGGAGCCTATGATTATACTTTAGCATACATCAACAAACAAGAAAAAGGACACGATCCCTACGTACAACACCGAATTGCTAAGGCAGCAATTAATATAGATACTATGCATTTATGGCTGCGGCAGGTAGCCACTCTTTGGGAAACAGGCCAGGTCTTAGGGGCAAAACAAGCAGGCAATCGTGCCCGTTACATAACTGAACAACTGGCTTTGGAAACGGTGAATGATTGCATACACGCTTGTGGAGCTCGCTCCTTGATTAAACCGAGTCCTGTGGAGCGAATATTGCGAGATTTATCCTTTTACGTATTACACGATAATTGCGATCGCGTTTTGTCCTCAATTGGTCAGGAGATTCTAGGGCAATCCTTTGATCGTGCCTATTTCAACACCCACCCAACTCGCCAAGAAGACCTTACGGAGTAAAATTTTTATAATATAAAATACACCATAAAGGTTGAGGCAATTTGTGGTAAAAAAGATCGGTCGTGTGATTCTGTCGCTTATAGGACTTACGTACTGTACAAATAGACTTTTGTGTGTGTTAACAGTCTGAACGGGGTAATATGCATTACGGGTGTCTGTTTAATCGCTTAGATATTGAAAGTTATCGGGCGATCGCCAAAGGTTTAGTAACTGTGTATCTATTTTTTAAGTATCACGGCTCAACTTGTTGAATATATTGGATTGCGACTACTAGCGCATCAAGCATGACCTGATAACTAGCATCAGTGGAGTGTTTGAGTGTCATCAATCCAGCTTGTTCAATCGCGATAAATCCAGTAATCGCTGCGTTAACCATTCGCATTGCGTCAATTAATTTTGTTTCGTTGAGATTGTAAGGTTACCCATCTTTCAAAGCAGGGAGGCATGGCTGCGGGGGTGGTTTCTTTCATGAGCTTCTTTCAACGTGAAAGCTATGCTAGTTAAGCATTATACTCTTTTTACTCTCCTGTTTTGTTTAAGTCCCGCTAGTAGTTCGTCCGTTACGTAAGTCCTGGAAAAAATGCTTGCAGATTTGTAGTAATATCAAGACTTATCTTGATATTAATTTTATACAACGGAATAAAAATTGGAGTAATCTATCTAAATGTCTACATTTACCGTTACTAATACCAGCAACAGTGGTGCAGGTTCACTGCGGCAGGCAGTTCTAAATGCCAATACCCTTACAGGAAAAGACATCATCAATTTTGGTGGACTATTTAGTGATGGGCTGGCTCATACCATCAGTCTGACTGGTAGTGGTCTGAGTATCATAGATGACCTGACCATTGAAGGCATAAATGCCAGCAAACTAACCATTAAGGATGATAGTGTTTCCCGTGTGTTTGATATTGCTAAAGGTGTAATATCTGCAATCAACGCGCTGACTATTACCAATACATACAATGGAGCCGGAGGAGGCGGTGCGATCTCAAATGTTGGCGTTCTGACCTTGAGCAATAGTATTATCACTGGCAACACAGTAAACAACAACGTAACAGATAGTGATGGAAAAACTTCCAGTTATGGCGGTGCTATTTACAACACTGGCAGCCTAACAGTGGACTACAGCAGCATCACTGGCAATTCGGTAGGATACAACATCACTGGCAATTCGTCAATCGACAGAGAAGGTGGTGGCATTTTCAATCAAGGAAGCCTCACAGTGAACCACACCACTATTAGTTATAACAACTCCAATGATGGGGGTGGCGGCATCTACAGCGATGGCACTATAACCCTGAACAACAGTACCATCAGTGGTAATTCAGCAGACTTTGAAGGCGGCGGCATCTACGACGCCTCTGGCACTATAACCGTGAATAACACCAGCATCACTGGCAATACAGCAGCACCAAACCGAGATGGCGGTGGTATCTTTCAACTCGGTAATGGCAACCTATTAGTAAATAACAGCACCATCAGTACTAACAAAGCCTACCGAGGCGGCGGGATCTCTGGTGGGACTATAACCGTGAATAACAGCCTCATCAATGCCAATAGCGGCGGGGGCATTTACACCGAGTATAGCCTAACCGTGAATAACAGCACTATTAGTAGCAACACAACAAACGGAAATGGCGGCGGTATCTATGCTGATTATCTCTCTGATGGCTCTGTAACAAGCATAAAAAACAGCGCCATCATTAATAACACAGCAATGCAAGGCGGCGGCATCTCCACAAATATCGACCTAATAGTGAGTAACAGCATCATCAGTGGCAACAAAGCCACTTACCAAGGCGGCGGCATCTATGATGATGGTGGGGGCTTCTTGGGAAGTAGTCTTAGTAACCCCTCCACTGGCAATATAACCGTGACTAACAGCCAGATCAATGACAACTCGACAGAGGCACAGGGCTACGGCGGCGGTATCTATAATGTCGTTGACCGTGGTGGTTACGGACCCGATGGAATCTCCGCCACTATAACCATGAGTCATAGCACCATTAATGGTAATAACAGCTACTATGGTGGCGGTATCTATGATTATGGCATCCTATCAGTGAGTCATAGCACCATCAGTGGCAACACGGCAATCAAAGGTGGCGGCATCTATAATCCAGGTGAGTTCATCTTAGGCTACCGTGGCCCAGATGAGCTACATTATGGCACCTTGACTGTAACTAATAGCACTATAAGCCATAATAATGCATCAGATGGAGGTGGTATCTACAATAATGGCATCGTATCAGTGAGTAACAGCACCATTAGTCATAACTATGCCACTAACTACGGCGGTGGCATCTATAATTCTAGCTCTGACGGGAACCGTTTCACTGACAGTAAATTAGGCATTGTTACTGTTACTAATAGCAACATTATTTACAATACGGCTGTCACTGCCGGCGGTGGCATCTACAATGATAAAGACACAGACTTTGGCTCATCTGTTCTTAACGGATACGGTACGTTCGCTTATACACTAAATGGCTTAGGCATCGTGACCGTAAATCATAGCACCATTAGTGGCAATCAGGCACACTTTGGCGGTGGCATCTACAATGATGGCACCCTAACAGTAGGCAACAGCATTATCAGGCACAATAAAGCTTTCGGCATCGAACTCAGTTCTGGTGCAGAAGAGTCTGGCAAGGGTGGCGGGATTTACAACTCTGACTCTAGCTATGCCACGGCCACAATAGATTACAGCACCATCGCTTGTAACTTTGACACATCCGAAGAGGATTCAAATAAGTTTATCAAGGTTGATAATCTTGTAGGTAAATTCATCACTAAAGGTACAGTGGTGAGAGTTTAAGTATGGCTATAGTGTCCATACCCCCCTGTTTCTCAAGAACACCTTTACCTGCCATCATTTTTTGTTCAATCTGAGCCTTTACACGCTTGGAATTAATGCGCGCTGAATAACTAATTGAGAACTGGTATGAATTACAAAAAAATTTGTACCAACAGGTGGCAAGGGAATTCATTCTAGAACACCTCCAGCAGGAACTTGGAGCTAATACACAAAATCAATCTCTTGTCAACGCCTAAGTCCTAGCTTGACAAATAATTTCTCAAACGACATCATGGTTAATTTTTTCATCCCAAGGAGCAGGTTTGCTGACTTGCTCCCACACAGGACTATACAAGGCTTTATACAATTCTCGTGCCAGTTCCACCAGCCCCATATAACCAGCGTAGGCATGATGGCGTTCATGGTTAACATCCAAAAAAGGAATTTGTGCTTTGAGTGCTGTATATTTATTGCCAGTCCCAGTAATCAAAATATCAGCTTTTGTATCCTTTAGTACTTGTATTACTCCTTGCGGGGTTGCTTCGGGCAAAAGAATGCCATCTTGACCAAGATATTGTTTAATTTTGGCTTTCTCCTCTTCTGTAGTCTTTGCGTTAGTGGTAGCAATCACTTCCATTCCCAAATCTTTAGCGGCTAAAATAATCGACCAAATTTTTACACCACCAGTACAAAGAATAATCCGCTTGCCTTTCAACTGGGGACGGTAAGGAGCTAGAGCAATATCTAGAGCTGCGTTTTCTTCTCTTATCAACCATTCTGTCCGTTCTTGAAGATATTTATCCCCTAATATTGCTGCAATATTTCGCAAGCAATGGTTTAAGTTTTCCACACCGAAGAAAGATTCTTCAATATAAGGAATTCCATAAAGTTCTTGCATTGTTTGCGCCATTGGCAGTACTACATTTGAGCAAATGACTACATTCAACTTGGCACGATGAGCATAACAAACTTCTTTATAGCGAGCATCACCCGTAATTTTGGAGAGAACGCGTATACCTAATCTCTGGAACAGTGGTAAAATATTCCACAAATCACCAGCAACGTTGTAATCACCAAGAATATTGATATCGAAAGGGGTGGTAAATTCTGGTTCTGCCGTTCCGATTACATATTTCAATAAAGTCTCATTGCCGATGCGATTACCTAAATTTTTACTGCCAAGAAATCCAGGCGAATTTATATAGACAACCGGAATATCAATTTTCTGTGCAGCCATTTTACAGACACTATCGATATCATCACCAATCAAAGCAGTAATACAAGTAGCGTAGACAAAAATAGCCGCAGGATTATAGCGTTGAGCAACATTGAGAATAGCTTTGTACAGTTTCTTTTCACCACCAAAAATGACATTATTCTCACCAAAATTAGTAGTAAAAGCAGTTTGGTATAATTGAGAGCCTGATGAGAGGCTACCATGAGTCGCCCAAGGATTATGAGTACAAGCAACAGCACCATGTACTAAATGAACAACATCAGTAATAGCACCGACAGAAACCATCGCTCCATCCAAAGGACAATTTCCTTGGTTTGCACCTGGTTGTGGTGGTTTTGTGCAAGTTAGTTTTTTCTTGTCACCCAATTTTTTTTGGTTATGTTTGCAAGCTGTTTCGTTGAGTGGTTCGTTGATTGTTACTTGAGTATTTTTCATGGCTTTCCTCGTACTGAAGATTAATACAAAAGAGTCAAGATTTAGGAGTTAGAAGGCGCAGTGCCGCTTGGCAAATTATTTGTTAGCTCTATTTATCAGCCTAAAACCTGCTCTAGGTAAGCAATAGCCAAAATTTTTAATCCGAGTAGCGCGTATCTCAATAAGTACAGTTTTGGCTACTAATAGTACGAACGCAAAGATGAATAAAAATCGTTCTTTGGTTCTATACCGACACTAATTTTGTAAATGGCCATTTAATTTGTCAAACGACACAAGAAAGATTCTTTGAGGCTTTGTATTCTTAGAATAAAAAATATTTGATTTTCTTGACTTAAAAATTCTAACAAAACCTCTAATTAATAATAGTAAAAATAATAACAATAGTGTGAATGTATATTGGAATATCAAGCATAAAGCCAGTTGTATATAGACAGGTTTGTATAGATTAAAATCATAATTATTCTAATATAGATAAGATGCCAAATAATGGAAATAGACAGACTATTCTAACTGGATGTGAGGAGATTAATGATTTAAATCATATATTGATTATGGATGTTTTATTTATAAAAATCGGCGATAATTGCTCAACTGAAAACAACAGAAAGAGTGGAGCTATTGGTTTATTAGACTCTCTAGCTAATGACTAATTGTAACCACAAATTCTGTTTGTAAAGTTCTTCTGCCTTATAATGCTCCCTCGCCAAATAATTATCTACACAAGTAATGCCACTAGTTAATTCTTTAATTCCTTTATGGATAGTTTTTCTATCCCACCTCAATTCTTTTTGAGCCAGCAGTTGTCCTGCTTAACCTAATCCCATTACAGTTTGCACTTGAAAACACCCTCTTGCTGTACCAATAAATTGAGTTGCTGTTTCTTTAAGCAGACTTTTCAGTGAGTCAGTTAATTCAATTGACACTTTTAGATACCCAAAAACTCAAACTATAGAGAATTGAACTTACTACAAAAAGGGGAGTCAGGGCTGCGATCGCAGCCCTGACTCCTTACCCTCTAGAATGATTATTATTCCTCTTAGTCTGGCCGATAGTAAAACTCCCGACACAGAAAATTAGGTTGGCTGCCATCCTTGAACTTGTGAAACGCAGCAATAACCCACAAATCTTTGTTCATGTTGGCTGCCAACAAGGATTCCACTGAATCGCGATCGTATCTTGCAGAGAAAGCCTTCTCATTGATATTATCTACAAACGGTGTCACCTCAGTCTCACCCCAATCTTTGAGGGACTCGGCACCATAAGCGTGCATAATAATTTGCTCATTATGCTTGGTTAGGGTAAATTTCTCGATCCATGTAGTCTTGGTGTTGGAGTTTATCCAGGTTCCTAAATAAGGCGTAAAATCAATCACGGTGTCCTTGGGCTGGTTACCGTAAATTTCGTTTCGTTCCATCTTGAAATCTTCCTTTTCTTACTAGCGATGAAAAAACTCGCGGGCAAAATGATCAGTTCGACCACTACCATCTACGTAGCGGGTATAGGACTGAATAACCAAGATTCCCAATTTTTGGTTTGCTACTAGATGTGTCTCAATCCCGTCTAGCTTGTAAAAAGCATGGAATCCTCCTGCTATAAGTGAGTTTCCTACAGCGTAAGGCACTGCCTCAACCTCACCCCAGTCAATTGGATCGGGTTCGTTGGCTCCATAACCCTGAAACACAAGGCGATCGTCTTTTTCAGTCAGAACCACCCGCACCAAATAATTAGTATCCGATTTAGTATTGATCCAGTTACCGACTAAAGGTGAGACTTCTATCGGCTCCTTGATACTAGGGCGTTGGTCAGCCTGCATATAGTGTGCGTGTTGAGTTGTTTGTGTCACGAGCTAACTCTCTAATGAATAAATTGCAGCATTTTAATAATAAATATAAACTACTTTTTAGCGTACATCTAACTAAGATAATATTTTATTAATAAATTTAGTTAATAGGGACTAGACAAAATAGCGAGTGACAAAGAAAAATGTTGTTTTCTAAGCACAATATTTGATAAGTTTGTCGCTGTATCTCCTCAATATTCTCCCTACCATAATCACTGACTGAGACCTATTTGAGAATTGTCCACACACAGGTTAGTTAAGTAGTTAGATAAAATTAATTATATAGCTTTTTCTAAATTATCGGAGAAATTTTTCAACAGATTCAGACTAATTATAAACTTTTGGAGCACAACTGTCGGATTGTTACCAATGATGAGTATTCGGTGTTGTTACAGCAATTGAAAAACCAATTCTCGAAAGTGATGTGAAAGTTTATTGGCATATTTATTTGGAAGAGAAACTGAATGAATCGCAAAGTATGATGGATGTTGCCATTGCCTTTGTTTTGAGCCATCATGACTTTTCAACCGTACCAAGTTGCAGTGAACAGTCAAGTGTTTCCCTGTGGCTAAAGCCTGCTGAGTATGTCAATGAGCTGATGCCGATCCAATTCTAGAAAATCAGCGTTCCACTCCAGAGGGATGTCAAGGAACTTATTTCCGATTGTGATGCAACTGTCTAGAAATGGTGTTTCTACTCCAGCTAGGCGAGCTAAAACTTGTAGGGGAAAACAGCCATAAGGCAGATCCTCAACCAAATAGCGGTGATGAGGGTTACACAGCGTCGTACTGGAGTAGGCTCCAACCTGCTGTATATGTTCATAAAGGGATGATCCGGTGGTTCCGTATGCGATTTGATAGTGGCTTTTAATATCAATTAAGTTAAGGACTCCCAGTGCTTCACCCACTGCTATGCGATCGCGATCCAGGTGGTCAATGAGTCCAACAGTACGGGAACCAAGGTGATCATAGAGGTTGTAATCCTCACCAGATTCCCATCTAGCTAATGAAACTAGAAGCAGAGGAAAGTGGATAATGTCATTAACTTTATTAAGATTAATTTCTAAAACCGAAGCAGCAGCCCATAAATTACTAAACACAGCTTGGTAAGCGGTCACAATCCGATTTGTCATGCTTCGGTTTTGAGCTGCCACAAAGAACTTGTTGGTAAGTGTACTAATCCTGATTTGATCCTCCGTATTCCCGCGACTAATGAACGGAGGATTGTTGACATCAGCCACAGCAGGCAACTGTTCCTTAGCTATTCCCAGTCTCTGGAGTACCTTACAAAAAACCCGACCTGCAAAGCGACTAGCACAGAAAACCAGAACGTTCATTTGAGGATTGACATATTCAGCTAGAATCTTGGCGTAGGGTTCGATGTCTTGACCGCGACAACATATCAGCACGTTGAGTGGAAGTTTACCACCATTTAGTGCAGCCAACTCATAAATGTTATTGGAACAAGCTGCAACTAGATAACTTCCGGGAGAAACTGATCCAATTGAGTGAATGGTTCTGGTCTGGGCAACAATGGAAGAACGGCGAGAGAAAAGGTAAACAGTATGTCCTTGATTACTCAAATAGGCAGCTGTCGCTAAACCAATGTGTCCTTTACCTACAACTAGGTACTTAGTTTGTTGCATATCCTCAGTAATCAATTTTTGAGATGCGATGCCCAACTCTTGGAGACGCTCCGCGTAGCAAGATCCCGAAGGGTACGGCGCAGGTGTTACCCTGAGCTTGTCGAAGGGTAACACCTGCGGCAGGCAAAGCCATCGCTAATAAAATCTGATACTTAACATCTGGACATCGGTACCTTGCACGAAAATATTTCGGCTTAAAATCGCTCATCATCCCTACAAAATCACGAAAAATTCTGTAGCTATAAATACACTTTTCATCAGAAAATACCAGAGAAACTTTTTATTATTTTAGCAATTATTTTGGCTATGTGTATGCTATGCTTGCTACAAAGGAATAAAAAACAGTAATAAAATAACAAAAAGTCTAGAAATTACTTGACTTCCCGCAAAAACGAAAATTTGGCAAGGATTTTGACAATATGTATGTATATAAAATTACAAAAATATTAACAGGACTTCCAGCACAAAAGGCACACACTATAGCAATCCGATTTGATTCTGTGAATCACTCATAGAGATAGAAAACTGGGAAGAAAGAATAAAGGTGTACTGAGTTTTTTCAAAAATAAAATAGGAGTCCTATAGAAAACCTTGCTATTACTTAGGCAGTCAATCATCAAAAATGTCACCGTCAGTTATGAAAATCGGTTTTCCCCTACACCCTTTTTCAAGTCAGATTAAATGTGTCCGCTACGGCTTTTGTAACAAAGATATACAGCCCCATAAAGCAGGATATGAATATTTGCAATAACCTGAAGGCAATTAGGAATCGTCTGGGCATAAGTCAGCAAGAATTAGCTAATATAGCTGGCGTGACCCGTCAGACTATTGGTGCTGTGGAAACGGGACAATGTACTCCTTCTGTTGCTATTTCCTTGCGTTTAGCTAAAGCACTTGGTTGCCAAGTTGAAGACTTATTCTGTTTAACAGAGGAGGATTTACCCAAAATTGAGGCGATTCTTGCCGATTCGACCCCTAACCTACAGCAATCACAAGTTATTCTAGCGCGGATTCGGGATCGATGGATAGCTTATCCCCTATTAGGCAGAGATGCTTTTCGCATCGAAATGATTCAATCTGATGGTGAAGCAGTTGCGGGGGTTCCCACGGCAGTTCCTTCTCCTATCGGAGACGCTGCGCGAACAAGTCGGCAAAGCCGCCCAATGGACTGCCTCCCCGTTGTAGGGAGTGGGGAACCCGTAAGGGTGGAAGGGTTAACAGGCATAAGCAAACTGCTAAACTCGGAGGGTGAGGTAGTTGCAGTCAGCCACCCCATTGTAGGGAATGGCGTTAATCCAAGTGGTAGCGACGTAGCGAAAAGTCGGAGCGGTAGGAACCGTGGCTCTGAACTTTTCAAGACAGGAGCATCACCTGTAAGGGTGGACGGATTCCCCAGCATAAGCAAACTACCATTAGCGTCAACGGTAGCGAGAAACGAGCTTCACCCGGAGGGTGACGCACAGAGCCAGATAGGTACAAATAAAGTCCTGGTTCGGCTTCTGCATGATATGGACAAATTACATAATACAGTTGTGATTGCCGGTTGTACACCTGTGCTTTCCCTCTTAGCAAGAGCAACTGAACGCTGGCATCCGCAACTGCGAGTTCATTATCGTTTCGCCCATAGTAAGCCTGCATTGCGTAGTTTATGCCGAGGTGAAGTTCACATTGCAGGGATGCACTTATATGATCCTCAAACTGGGGAACATAACATTCCCTTTGTGCGAGAAGCCTTAACAGATAAGAGTGCTGTCCTGATTACTCTTGGGGTTTGGGAAGAAGGTTTGTTAGTCCCACCAGGAAACCCAATGGGAGTTAAAACAGTTTCCGACTTAGTAGAATTTGGAGCAACTGTTGTCACCCATGAAGTGGGTTCTGGCAATCGGATGCTTTTAGAACGGAAATTCCAAGAAGAAGGAGTGCCATTTGAGGTTGTGAAAAGATTTGACCATATCGTTCACAACCATCAAGATGTTGCCTTATCTATAGTCTCAGGAATCGCTGATGCAGGTATCAGTACGGCATCTATAGCTGCTACCTTTGGCTTGGGATTTATTCCCCTTCATAGTGCGCGATACGACTTGGTGATTCTCAAGGAATACTTGGAAGAAGCACCAGTACAGCAGTTTATCAATATCTTGGGACATCAGCTAGTGCGATCGCAATTACAAATTCTCGGCGGTTATGACATCAGCAAGACTGGGGAAGTTGTAGCAAATATTTAGAGTCATGAATCATTACTTCATTATGAACAACAATGTCATTCAGATTAACGATACGACCTTGCAAGATGGCGAAAATGCCGCAGGTATAGCTTTCAACGTTGAGGAAAAAATTGCGATCGCTCTTAGGGTTGCCGTAAGCATCGCTCCTGTGCTGTCTCAATGTGCTTTTGTGTAACAGTTTATTACTCTGTCAATGCGTAAATCATATATTTCTAGAGGTTCTATGATTCGGAGAATTTTCATTGCATTTTTGGCATGTTGCTTGGCGATTCTGAGTGCTGAAGCTAGTGATATGCTGGTCAAGCAAAAGCCAGCTATTGCACAGTCAGCAACGAATAAAAATGTGATTGTGGCGATGACAACCAGCATTGAGGACAGTGGACTACTAGATGATTTAGTTCCGGCAATTGAAAAGAAAACAGGATATACCCTGAAAAAGGTGGCTGTCGGTACTGGACAGGCTTTAGCTCTGGCTGAAAAAGGTGAAGTTGACGCGCTATTCGTCAATTCACCTAAAGCCGAACGCAAAGTTTTGGCAAGTGGTGCGGTGATTAATCGCCACTTGGTAATGCACAATGACTTTGTGATTGTCGGCCCAGATGCGGACAAGGCACAGATCCGAGGGAAAAAGAATGCTGTGGAAGCGTTCAGTCTCATTGCCAAAAATCAAGCATTGTTTATATCGCGGGGAGATGACTCAGGTACTAACAAATTAGAAAAAGATTTATGGAAGCAGGCAAAGATCACACCATCTGGCAGTTGGTATCAGCAAACAGGTTCAGGGATGGGGCAAACTTTGCAAATTGCTAATCAAAAACTGGGATATACCTTAGCGGATCGGGCAACGTATATATTTCAGCAGAAAAACCTATCTTTGCCAATACTGGTGCAAGGAGATAAGAAACTGTTAAATCTGTACCATGTCATGGAAGTAAATTCTCAGAAATTCCCCAAAGTGAACAGTGCAGGAGCTAAAGCGTTTATTAATTTTGTCTTATCTCCTGAAGGACAGACAATAATTGCAGCCCACGGGAAAAAAGAGTTCAAACAACCGCTATTTTATGTTGATGCCGGTAAAACGGAGAAAGATTATGGCTTTTAAAGAAACTTGAGCATCAAAACAATAAGCCAAAGTATTCTTAGAATTGAGCAGAATAGAAACTATTCTTTTCTATACCAGGACTAAGCTCATGACAACCCAAAAAAACTTGCCCAAAACCGACCCACACCACCATACAGCGAAAATCAAAAATAAGTTGAACTATCTGATCACACACTTGCCTGAAGATATCACCAAAATTGAAGAACCAAAGGCTCAGGCTCTTTTTGAGACTACAGCTAAAGTTC
The DNA here is from genome assembly GCF_054880495.1 of Nostoc sp. Taxonomy (NCBI): domain Bacteria; kingdom Bacillati; phylum Cyanobacteriota; class Cyanophyceae; order Nostocales; family Nostocaceae; genus Nostoc; species Nostoc sp. The sequence continues at coordinate 5,422 of NZ_JBTYKD010000358.1, read as the reverse complement.
TCAAGGGTCTGGTGAATGCTTACAATGATTACGAGAAACACTCACAAGAAGCCTGGAAATAAATTACCATAGCGTTTCCTAAGCAACTGACGTACACCCAAATCTTTTTTACCAAACGCCATCTACTCAAGGATGGCGCAAGGGGGATTTTGGTGATGATTTTTGTATTTGCACCCAAAGTCGGATTTTCATAGCAAGTGTTCTTGTGTGCAAGCCTTTGTAATTCTAACCACAAACGCGGATCTGTCTGCTTTCCCTTTTACATCGCATCTCGCAGCAGATGGGTAAGTAAGTAGGTGAGAATAAATCAAAGTAGATTCAGTAATGTAAAAAATCTTGAGATGAGTTCGTAGTGTTCGCGTAGCGCGATGCCCTGAGCTTGCCGTACTCCGCAGGAGAAGCAAGCTACGCGCAGCGTCTCGTAGAGAAGGGTCTCGTAGAGAGGGCTGAAGCCCTCAAATTAGGACTAAAGTCCTGACTACAAACTTTGAATTATTCACGCCGCTCTACTTAGCATTTAGGCAGACAACCTCAACTAATCCCGCATATTTTGCTACTTCTGTGAGTATAGATATCTGGGCTTTGACAGCAGCAATCAGATTGTCAGGGCAATAAATTGTGAATACAATCATCGAAGGAGCTGTGAAAGCTCTTGAGCTATTAACCAGTGGCGATAGTGACGTTTTCCAGGTAATGACAATGACATTGTTTGTATCTGGAACAGCTACAGCTATTAGCGTTTTACTGGGACTACCATTAGGACTATGGCTAGCATTAGTGGATTTCGTCGGCAAGCAGACTCTGACTAGTTTGATTAACTTCGGTATGGGATTACCACCAGTTGTAGTCGGTTTATTCGTCAGTCTGTTTTTGTGGCGATCTGGCCCGTTAGGAAATCTTGATTTGATGTACACGCCTACAGCGATGATCATAGCCGAAGCCATCATTGCTTTTCCAATTGTAGCTGGCTTCAGTTTTGCGGCAATTATCAGTATTAATCCGAAACTACGCTGGCAACTGTTATCAATGGGGGCGACACAGTGGCAAGCCAACTGGTTGCTAATCAAGGAAGCACGGTTAGGGTTAATGGCTGCAATCATGGCTGGTTTTGGTCGCGTCATTTCGGAAGTTGGCGCATCCATGATGGTGGGCGGCAATATCAAGGGGCAGACTAGAGTCCTGACTACAGCGATCGTCTTGGAAGTAGGGAAAGGAAATTACGATGTGGCGATGGCGATCGCATACATTCTCCTGATCATCACATACACCGTGATCGTGTTGCTGACTATCTTACAGCATGACAAGAAAATTCTATGAATACTAACGAATTTGTCCTGAATATGCGACAGGTGAGCGTCGATAGCAAAACACGTAAAAATATCCTGTCAATTGAAAATTTTGCACTCCGTCCAGGAGAATTGGTCGCTGTGCTTGGCCCCAATGGCGCTGGTAAAAGCACTCTGTTAAGAACAATCAATCTCTTGCAACCTTACCGTGGTGAGATGCAATTATTTGGAGAGGATGTCCGCAATGCTAATAAAACATTGTTGCGTCGTCGTTCGGCTTTGGTATTTCAGGAAACATTATTACTGAATGACACTGTTTTTAATAATGTTGCCAAGGTATTAAAGTTTCGCGGCACACCAACACACAAGATTAAGCAAAGGGTATATACTGCACTTACAGCTTTTAGCTGTGAACACCTGGCAAATCAGTCAGCTCGTTCTCTATCCGGTGGTGAAGCCAAACGAGTTTGTATTGCCTGCGGTTTAGTTGCTGATTCCGAATTGCTGCTTTTAGATGAGCCTTCTGCCTCTTTAGATGTGGGAATACGTCCCCAGATGATCGATAAAATTAGACAATTAGCCCAAGAGAGGGGTTCAGCAGTCATATTAGTCAGTCATAATTTTACAGATATACTGCATTTTGCTGATCGAGCGATCGCTTTATTTGACGGTTGTATTATCCAAGATGATAACTTGGAAACCATCATCCGCCGACCAGTTAACGAGCAGCTTGCCAGACTGGTAGGGATAGATAACATTATTCCGTGTTGGGTAGAACGGAGTAGCCGTGGAAGTTTTATCAAACTTGCAAACGGGATAGAGTTTTTATATCCTGAGGAAATCACTAAGCCAATTACTGCATGTTGTTTATCTGGCGATAGTTTCAATGTTTACGATGCAACTTCTTCAATATTGCATAAACCTTGGTCAGTAATTATTGAAGGGCTAGTAGAACGGGTTTTAAATGGTATTGGGATTTGTAGTATTTGGGTGAAGGTGGGAGAACAAACTTTAATCGCCAGAGTGCCTCGAAATCATATATTCGGCAATGTATATCCCCATGAAATAATTAAGCTGGCATTCAATCCTCAAGATGCACATTTTGTTTAGAAAAAATGGCGTTACCGTCTCTTGTTGGTAAAATTGCTACTGTAGTCATACTTCTAGCCTAAAGTTTGGGCGTTGTTGTGCGGCATTGCTAGCCCTCTAGATTTTACACGACTAACCGACGATTGCCATACCATTGACTTAAATCATGCTCAATTTCTTCAAGGATTGCGATCGCATCCATTATTGATTTTGTATCAACTGCTAACAAAGCAAACACTGACTCAACCCGTTGTTGATAGTTCCGTGGACACAGCGCAAAGCCGTTGGCAATTGCCACAGCGCCTTTCTCATTCAATAAGTACTCTTCATTGAGTGCAAATAATACCTGATTCATACAAGCCACGCTACGGAAACAGCAACCTGCTGCATATGAAACATCACCGCGTGCAACTGCCTTTTTCGCAATTAACAGTGAAAAACTAATTTCCCAGGCAAAAGTATTAACAGTTGCTTGTTTAAGCTGAGTCGGATAGGGAGTTGTCTTAGCTTTTAAGGCGTCTAAAACGCCATCCGGATCGTGAAGTGGCATACAAATAGCAACTTCACCCATATAAATAGAGGACACAAAGCCGTGGGGATGTCCTGGTTGGTAATCAATCGTGATTTGCCCAGCATGGCAATCACCAATAACACGATTAACCTGAACCACATCACGATAGAGAAAATCTACAGAGACACCCTCTACCTGTAGCCAACCACCGCCATTAATCCATTTTCCCCATTCACCAATGGGGGTGATTAAATTTGCGCGGTGGTTGTCGTCAAGTTCAGAGGCGAGGTGATTTAAAGCAATCAGATCAAGCGGATTCTCTGGTTTGTAATAAATTCCTAGATCGACATCTGACTTCTGTGTATGGTTGCCTCGTGCCCTTGAACCACCTAGAGCAATCGCTGCAATTCCCTGAATTGACTGCAAATGAGCGACAACGCGGTGGATGAGCTGAGGCAATTGCTGGTTCATATTGACTCCATAAGTGGAAATTTTTAGTTTTGAGCCTCAACTGAACTGTATTGCGTGATAAGTAATAACTTATTTCATAAAAGTAGCAAAATACTCTAAGATTTTACACATGGCAATATTTATATTACTAAAATCATCATCCCGTGCAAGCATTTCTTCGGGTTTCTGAATATATTTATTTGTAACCAATTTCGAGGCGCAATTTTCAATAATTTGCAGAACGCTTGGTACGTGTTGTAAGTAATGAATTCTCATACCTGACTCCTCTAAACTAAGTTGCAGTGTGATTTTTTATATTAAATTATATAGATAGACTTTATTCCAGGAATGCTGTTAGCAGTAGCGGGGCGTTTAGCCCGTGCGATTATTGATTGCTTTTTTTTACTCAGCACTCGTTACTCAGCACTCAGCACTGTTTCAGTAACGTTAGATTTTGATGCAGTCTGGATTAGGATTGCCGCCACTTTTTTTGCCTGTGAAGCAGTTGACCAACTTCCTTCCATCATCGCAACGACGATCGCACCTTGCACGATGAGAAGCAGTTGCCTAGCTAACTGTTCCGGTGATGAAACTTCTGCGGCTTGAGCTAGGTTCTTGATGTAGTGGTAGATCGATTGTTGATGCTCTAATGCTACTCGATGTCCAGGATGGTCACGATTGGCTAGTTCTACTGAAGCATTAATGAATGCACAACCTCGGAAATCTGGCCCTTCAAACCATTCCCGTAACGCATCAAATATTGCCAATAGTTGTTGGGATGGGTTAGAAGCTCGTTGTTCAATAGCACTTTTAAGCCATTCGCACCATTGATCATCCTGTTGTCGCAGCCACGCTTCAATCAATGCATCTTTGGACTTGAAATGATTGTAGAGTGACATTTTTGCAACGCCAGATTCCGCAACGATTCTGTCAATACCGACATTGCGAATTCCTTCTCGGTAAAATAAGCCTGATGCTGTACTTAGGATGCGATCGTGAACAGATTTACGGGTTGTTTTTGGTTTAGTCATTTAGATCATATCCTTGAATAATGTATATTTTTTAAATGCTTCATCAATAAAACTGACAAAGATTTTCCCAAATTCACGATTGTTTAGACTTGATGCTTTACTAGCTTTTTGAAGTTAGGCTGTAAACGTGTCAAACATCTCATATTTTTTTTAGGCTTTTACGTTTCCAAGATATAGCATTCCTATTTAATCAGGACTTACGCAAGATGTGACCAAAAATATTATTCTTGCGTAGCGGTAATCCATGAATTACCGCTACTTCTGTTATGTTTTACGTAAGTCCTGTTAATCTATAAAAATCTCAAGGCTTAGATACCCGACTTCTTGGAGAAGTCGGGTATCTTGTTGTTCACTAACAATAATTGGAAATTGGAAAACACCCTTAACCATTTTTTGATTCCTTTTAAAGATGAGGGTATTTCATCCACATATATATTGAGTTGAGTTTGTTTTATCCAGTTGCTTAAATCGCAAACGCTGTTATCGATTGCTTGTTATATTCTTTCATTCGCCAAAACTTCGATTCTTTCTAACGACTTAATTAAAAACTATCTGTAAAAAATAAAGGGTTTATCCCAGAAGTGATTGATGAACTGCAAGCAGACCAAAGTCCCCCCGAACTCTGGAACTGCTACCGATCAACTACTTCCACAATCCTCCAGAAACTTGTGGAGCAAGACCATCAGTTCATCAAACAATTGGTTAACTTATGGGATTTGGCTTCTTCACTAGAGCGCAAGTGCTTGGAGATCCTTTGTGCTTTAGCGATTTAGATTCCCTATAAATCAAGAATATCATACATCTGGCCAATTTACTTGCGCTGACAAACTAATTTATAAACAGTATCCGTGGTTACAATTACTCATCATCTAGAAAGCTTGAAAGCAAACAATTGTATTTTTTCTCTTGTTTTGATTTGAACAAATATTGCCGATTTATCCAACTTCACCATCCCAAATCAGGATAGCAATTAAATCATTTACGCTCTGATATATAGTTAGAATAGTCTGTCTATTTACTTGCGTTAAAGTCTTATATATAAAAGGATTGTATCT
>NZ_JBTYKD010000357.1:0-16802 GCF_054880495.1 Nostoc sp. | reverse complement strand
TTTGCTTGTTGAGAGTTAGATTGAATATAGGAATCATATTTGATTTCTGAAAAAATCTCGGTAGTAATGTTGCAAAAAAAAAATTGTAGGTTGGGGAGCCACTGCGTTGCGCGGGTTTCCCGCGTTGTAGCAAGTGGCGTTGGAGGCTTTGCGTAACCCAACATCTTGATAATCAGTTGGGTTGCGCTCCGCTCCACCCAACCTACGTCTACGTCTAATGCACTATTTTAGCCTAGAGGGTCCACTACGTGCATTTCAAAAATCAAATACTAGTCCTATATCATTTAATAGAAGTAATCGACTTGTTTTTAGTTGCTAATCTTATATGTTGCACTAGTTGATTTATGGCAATTTTTGGAAGTAGGTTATTTTAATGCGGTATGAATAACAATTATGTTGGCAAATAAAAGCAGTATGCTAATAAGCATAAAAAAGAATATAATTACATCCTGTTTGCCTTTTCCCGTGTGGACTTGAGATTGACAACTCGAAAATTAACCACCAATTAAAATGATCTTACGCTTTTGCACCCTTTATTCATTTACTGTTAGTTCCTTCCACTGGGTGCAAAATATAAGTAAATAAATCATTAATAACTCGATTAGCTGATAGATAGCTACCAGTGAGCCAATAAAAATCATCAACTACATAAACTTTACCCTGTCTGACAACATTTAGCTTTGACCACAGAGGTTCTGCCATGAGTTTATGGACAGCAATCTTTGACTGTGCAGGGTCTTTGAAGCCGTAGCGCACTATAAATAGGATATCCCCATCTAGCTGGGTGAGGACTTCTGAAGATATATTGTAGCCAACGGGGTTGCCTGCTTTCTTTTGAGTTGCTTTAGCATCCAGATTTTGCGAAGGAGGACGGATTAGACCAGCATCCTCTATGATCACTCCAGAGAATGCACCTTTGGTTAACGGGTTAATTGTCTCTGGGATGAGGCGCACGACGGAAACTAAAGTTTTTTTGAGTCGGGAACCCATCTTTTGTTTGAATTCAGCTAAACGTATGTTGTAATCGTCCATCAGACGTTTTGCTGTCTCGGTTTTCCCCAGAGCTTTTGCTGCTGGCATAAACGGTTGTTTCCAGTCTCCATTGCTTTGCACCTTAAGCAGAACGGTGGGTGCAATATGAGACCATAAACTGTAAGTATCCCGGTTCCGAGTCGTGCCCAAGATCAAGTCTGGCTTGAGAGTTATAACCTTCTCCATATTCGGCGGCGTCAGAAGCGCGCCAATGTCTTCAATGCCGGGGTGCTTATCCTCTAACCCTAGCCCCTGGAGAGTTGAAGCCAGACCTGGAGCACCCACCAGATTGGCTCCCAGAGCTAGAGGTATTTCCACTAGCCACGGATCTATGACAACGACTCGTTGAGGATGGACGGGAACTAGAGTCTGACCCATTGCGTGTTTGACTACGTGGACGGGCACAGGTAATGTTTGACTTGAGGGAACGACGGCTATATCACGGGTCGGTAATTGACGACTAAAGGAACTGCAAGCAGAAATCACCAAGAGCGTCAGCAGCACAAAAAAGCAGAACTTAGGCATATTGACAAAGTGAAGAATTATAGAGGTTATGTAGAGCGATCGCCTATTGGCTGTGCAAGAGGTTGTGTTGCAAAAAATTGTATAAATTAGAACTAGTTATGCAGCTACTGTTAAAATTTGAGCAACAAATTTCACTTGAGTACTAATGTTCTCTACCTCAAAACGCTGTGTCATCATTTCTTTCCTAAAGGTAAACACAAAGGTGTCCCTGTTACTGGATCTGGTATAATTCGACAAGCTAATCCAAACACCTCCTGCACCATTTCTTCTGTCATCACATCTGCTGGAGTTCCATAAGCCATAACAGCGCCATCACGTAAAGCTACTAGCTGATGAGCATAACGACACGCCTGATTCAGGTCATGCAACACCATAACAATTGTTCGTCCCTCAAGTTGATTCAAATCCCACAGTAACTCCAGCACTTCCACTTGATGAGCTAAATCTAAGAAAGTTGTCGGTTCATCTAATAGTAGAATCTGCGTATCTTGCGCTAAAGTCATGGCTATCCAAGCACGTTGCTTCTGTCCGCCAGAAAGGGTATCTACGGCTCTATGGGCTAATTCGTTGAGGTCTGTAGTTGTTAGTGCTTTGCGGACTTGACGTTCATCTTCAGTTGTCCAAGATTGCAGCCAACTTTTTTGATATGGATAACGACCTTGTGCTACCAAATCTCGCACAGTCAATCCTTCTGGTGCAACTGGCCCTTGAGGAAGAATACCGAGTTGTTGTGCAACTTTGGTCGTTGACTGTCGAAAAATATCAGCACCATTAATATATACAGTACCAATATGGGGTTTGAGTAATCTAGCTAAACCCCGAAGTAGAGTAGATTTACCGCAGCCATTCGGGCCAACTAGAGCAGTAATTTGTCCTGTGGGAATTAACAGGTTAAGACCGGATATGATGGGTTTACCATCGTAAGCGAGGCTCAGATGTTGGGTTTCAAGGACTGTGTTCTCCATAGGGCTTTCTGATTCTTGGATAATTAATTGGTCTGAAAGTTTGTAATGGCGTGTGTGGACGCTTTGCGGCTTCTGGTGGCGGATGGCTTTCTTTTTTTAACTGTGGAGTCATCACATACCAAAGGTTTCCTTCCCTCAGCTATTTTTGAGTACTACAGTCTTCGTCAAGTAATCTTGATGCAACTGCATTATAGCCGCTTTGGGTGTCACTTTCAGTCTTCAAGATGTAAAATCCCCCCTGTTTCCTTCCTACTACAGCAATACTTTGCTGTCCCATTTTTATTGCGCCTACAAATTTTTTTACAAGGAGGAAAGGGTTATTAGAATTACTAAGAGAGTCATTGGCTAGCAGTCTTACACTGTAATTATTACCTTCTAGATTGACATATTTTTTGAATTGAAATCTGTCCGTAATCTCACGAGTTTTTTCAGCTTTATAAAGCTCATCACTGACTGTTTTCTTAATACAAGACATATGAATGTGTAATTGATCTTGATGACGACCTTGTTTTGAATTAATAGCTAATCCAATTTGCTCTGGGTATTTTACCTGAGGTGCTTTTGAGCGGATGTAGTCTTTATCTGTGGCTTTTTTCCATGCATACTGCCAATAATTTCGGGAATTTAACCGCGATATTTGAGGATCTTCTATACCTGAAATTTTATCAGTTGGGAGTAATAAATAGTGAACTGGAGTACTGCCGTTTGCCACAACATACTTATTGTCAATATCGACATATACACATGGAGATGATTTCTGTAGCTCTCGCTGATTTGTAGTACATTCCTGAACTTTTTGCCAAAGCAAATCTCGGCGCTTATTATCAATCATTTGTGAATTTGAAATAGTAGTTAAGCTCAGTTCTGTAAAAGAAGTTAACAAGATAATAAACAAGTATTTAGCTCTGTACTTTCTAATATTAAACTTGCCTTGATTCCTCAAAAATGAATAAATGATACATCTACAGTAAATTAATTTTGAGAATAAATTACTTTTCATTGAATAATTTTGGTTAACTGTACCACAACACAATTTTGGACTGTATCACGACGACCGTATTATTTCAACCTACATTCCGCAGATTAGATCCACTTCTGAATAATTTAGAGAAAATCTCAATGTCGCCCTCAATTTAAAAAACCTATTTGATGTTGAGTATATAGAGACTGCGCGCAGTAATTTACAACTTTATCCAGGTACCCCATTTACAGTTGAGTTCACAGTAGGATGGAAGTTTTGAAAACTCTTCCGTTCCTCATCATCTTTGCCGTCTTTGATGCAGTAAATAGATAAAATAAGGCGCTCCTAAGGCAGCAGTTAGTAAACCACATGGCAATTCTGTCGGAGAAAATAAAGTCCTACCCAAAAAATCAGCTGCTGCTACCAACAATCCTCCTATTAAGGCAGCAACTGGTAGTAAATTTTTATGTATTGGCCCCACAAGTCTACGTGCCAAATGGGGAGCCATTAATCCAACGAAGCCAATTGTACCGGCGATCGCCACACTTGACCCAGCTAGCGCCACACTCACTAACAATAATTTGCTTCTTTGCCATGTGACTCGGCTACCGAGTCCTTTAGCTACTGCATCACCCAGTTGCAAAGTATCAAGTTCTCGCGTCAGCAGTAAAGCAAAGGGAACGAAGATAACTATCCAAGGTAGCAGTTGCCAGACTTGCTCCCAACTTTTACCAGCCACACTACCCGCCAACCAAACCAATGCTCTACTAACGTCGTTAATTTTACCGAAAGTCAACATTAATGTAGTGAAAGCTCCCATAATTGCTGCAAGTGCTACTCCTACTAAAACTAAGCGCAGAGGTGATTTTTCTCCCGTCCCAGCTAGCAAGTAGATCAGACAGCCTACAACAAAAGCACCACCAAAGGCAGCTACGGGCAAATACATAGTGGATACTGCCGGAAATAATACAATCAAAGTCACCGCCGCTAAGGCTGCACCGGCATTTACCCCAACGATGCCAGGGTCAGCTAAAGGATTACGTGTCAATCCTTGTAAAATTGCACCCGCAGTTGCCAAGCCGACTCCTACCAACCAGGAGATTAACACTCTCGGTAAACGCAGGGTAACAACAACAAAGGCAGATTCTGGGTCTTGAGTTGGTAAACCAAGAACAGCTTTCACTATATCTGCTGGCGGCACAGGGTAATTTCCCAAACTGAGGCTGATCCCCAAGATAGCGAGGGTGAATAATAGCAGTAGTAAGAATACTCTAGTTACAGGCAAATTGCCGAGTATTGAATTTGGAATTTGGAATCTGGAATTTGGAATTGTTGTCATCCTCTGTTCACCCGCCAACGCACTAAATACAACAAAAAGGGCGCACCCAAAAGGGCTGTCATCACGCCAACAGGCAATTCTTGGGGTCTAATTAACCAACGGGCTGCTAAATCTGCCCATACTAGTAAACCTGCACCAAAGACAGCTGCACAAGGCAATACCCAACGATAATCAACACCCATTACTCCCCGCGCCAGATGGGGAACTAGCAGACCGACAAAGCCTATAGGCCCTGCTAGTGCGACTGCGCTCCCTGCCAATATGACAACGCTCGATGCTGTTGCCAACTTGATCCAACCTGTTTGCTGACCTAAGCCTGTGGCTACCGATTCTCCTAAACTGAGGACGTTGATTTGTCTACTCAAGGCAAAAGCTGTTAATAATCCTACTATCATCCAGGGCAGCACAGTTAGAAATAGATTGAAGTCTCGTCCAGCCAGAGAACCTGCTAGCCAGAAGCGGACTTCTTCAAGAGTGCGATCGCTTAAAATCAGTACGCCTGTGGTAATTGAAGATAGCAAGGCAGTTAAAGCTGCACCAGCAATAGTCAGATTCAATGGTGTTGAGCCTCCTTGTCCCAGAGAACCAAGGGAGTAAACTGTTAAGGCTGCTATTAAGGCTCCAACAAATGCTACAAGGGTAATCAGGGCTGGTGAAGATGTACCCAAGCCAAAAACCACTGTCACCACTGCTAAGGCTGCACCTGCATTGATCCCCAAGATTCCTGGTGCAGCTAAGGGATTTTGAGTCAGTCCTTGCATTAATGCCCCAGCTATAGCCAAACTAGCACCGACCATACTTGCAATCAGTGTACGCGGTAGGCGCATCGACCGGATAATTATGTGTTCGGTAGAGTCATCATAGTTAGTGAATGCAGTAAGTATTTTGGCAATGGGAATGTCAGCTGCACCGTAAGAAATGCTGGCGAAAATACCTAACAATACCACTAAGATACCTATACCTAAGCTGAAAATGCGGATATAGTATTTTTCAGGGTGAGAAATATTTGTGTTCATTGATTTATGACAAGAGTTAACTTCATACCTCTGCTTTTCCTAAATTTTAAGCATAATTACTAATTGACAAAAGTAAGGTTATCTTAATCTCTCACAGATGACTAAAGACTCGTGGGATCGCGCCAAAAAAAAGATGTTACGCTTTTGCAAGCTTTATTCCTTTACTCCTGGTTTCTTCCAGTGGGTGCAAAATATAAGTAAATAAATCATCAAGAACTCGATTGGCTGATATATAGCTACTACCTTGCCAATAAAATCCACTAATTACATGAAATTTACCCTGCTTAACAACTTTAAGCTTTGACCATAGAGGTTCTACCATGAATTGATGCACAGCATTATTGGCTTCGGTAGGGTCTTTGAAGCCGAAGAGCGGTATAAATAGGACATTCCCATCGATCTGGGCGAGGATCTCTGAAGATATATTGTAACTAATGGGGCTGCCCCATTTCTTTTGAGTTGCTATGGCATCCAGATTTTGCAAAGGAGGACGGATTAGACCAGCATCCTCTATAATCACTCCAGAGAATGCACCCTTGGTTAACAGGTTAATCGTCTGTGGCATCAGGCGCACGACGGAAACTACAGTCTTTTTGAGTTGGGAACCCATCTTTTGTTTGAACTCGGTTAAGCGTGCGTTATAATTTTCCACTAAACGTTTTGCTGTCTCGGTTTTCCCCAAAGCTTTTGCTGCTGGCATAAATGGCTGTTTCCAATCTCCACTGTTTTCTATCTTGAGTAGAATAGTGGGTGCAATGTGAGACCATAAACTGTAAGCTTCCCGGTTTCGCTTCGTGCCTAAGATCAAGTCTGGCTTAACAACCATGACTTTCTCTATGTTGGGTGTAAGAAGCGCACCAATGTCTTCAATACCAGGGTGTTTATTTGCTAATCCTATCCCTTCGAGAGTTTTAGCCGGATCTGGAACACCCACCACGTTGAATCCTAGAGCTAGAGGTATTTCTACAATCCACGGGTCTAAAACGACGACTCGTTGAGGATGGGTAGGAATTAGAGTTTGACCCATTAAATGTTGGACTGCGTGCAGAGCTACAGGTGATGTTCGACTTGAGGAAACAACGTTTATGTTGCGGCTCGTTAATTGACGACCAAAGGAACTGCAAGCAGAAACCACTAGGAGCGTAAGCAGCACAACAAAACAGAACTTAGGAATATACAAGAGTGAAGAAGACACAGGTTATGGTAGAGCGATCGCATCTTAGTTGTGTAACAGGAAGAAGGAATATATACGTCTTAAAAGAATACTTGTTAATTTGTAAAATTTTGAAAACCTAGTTGAGATGTCAGCATTGATTGTAGATGATATGGTTGCCAAAAGCTCAACATTTGTTCGCAGACTTTTTGAGGATAAAAGTAGTGAAAAAAATGATAACCTTTGGGACATTCCCAGAGATGATCTTCAGGCTTAAAGCCTTTTAACCAGCCTTTTAATGCAGGTGAATTAACAATGATATCGTTCTTGCTCCCACATACCATCATCGGCATAGAAACCCTGCCTTTAGGTAACTCAATTAACTCAACATCGGTATCATCAGACATAAATACTCTCAAACATCAAAATTTGGAAATAATCAATTTTTCAAGCGTGTCATTCCACTATTGCTCTGTCAAAACTCCCAACTTACTGTTCCCTGCACCGTAAATGGGTCTTCAGGATAAACAAGTTGGATAGTTCGAGGGGTGAAGTACTGAACATCGGACAGATTCTTCAGGTTAAGCGCGAAGCGAAGGTGATTTATTCGATAGTAGACAGCAGCATCAAGGCGTAAATAACTGGGTACACTAAACGAGTTGTTCAAATCTCCCTGCCGTTCGCCGACATAGAACAAACCCAGTCCAAACCCTAACCCTTGCAAATTCCCCTTGGCAAAGGTGTAAGTCGTCCACAAACTCGCGCTATTCTTAGGAACGTTCACTAGTTGATTGCCAATAATAGATTGAATGTCTTTTGTTACTTGTCCATCCGTATAGGCATAGGAGGCAATCACATTCCAGCCTGGTAAGATTTCCCCGGTAACATTGAGTTCAATACCTCGGCTGCGTTGTTCCCCTGTTGCAATAGAGTAGGTGAGATGATTAGGGTCAGTTGTCAATACATTGGATAGAGTCAGTTGATACAAAGCCAGGGTAGAAGACAGCTTGCCACTGAAGAAATCAGTTTTAACTCCCACTTCATATTGAGTGCCACGACTGGGTTGAAATAAACTACCATCAAACGTGGTTCCAATATTTTGGGAGAAGGATTGACTGTAGCTAGCATAGAGTGAGATGGGTTGGATAGGTTGATAGACAAGACCTACACGAGGACTAAATGCCTGGTCAGGTTGACTTCGATTGGCACTTGCATTTAAAAAGTTGGTAACGCTACTCTGGACAAAATCTCCTCGTCCACCGAGGACTAACTTCAAGTTAGGAGCAAGGGTTACTAAATCTTGAACATAAAGACCGATATCATCATTTACCGTTTTTTGATTAAGTGTAGAAGTAACAGCACCAATGGGCTGACCATAGACGGGGTTGAATACATCTATAGAACCAATTCTACTCATAGTCCGATTGTAAATATTGAGTTCTCTGTACAAGTCAAAGCCTGCGACTAATTCATTCTGAAGACCACCGATTTTAAATTTACCTGTCACATGATGATCTAGAGCATACTCGTTATCCACAGATGGTCCTCCTATATCGGTTTGCTCTGAGCGTCTCAGAGTCCGACCATCGGGTTGTAGAGCGACAGAATTGGCACTATCTCTTAGAAAGCCAACAAACCTAACCTTAAAAGCATTCACCCAAGACCAGTTATCATTAAAGCGATGTTCCAAGTTATAGCCCAACAGAACAGAGGTAGTATCGTTTTTGGCATTCACATCCAATGTGTTAAGACTGAGCGGAATCTTTCCGTTTGGGTTCGACAAAACAGTTCCTACAGCAGGTAGTCCTGTTCTCGGAAACTGCTGCTGGTATCGGAACTCTGTCTCAAAAGTGACTTTTGTATTGGGATCTATTTGCCAACTAACAACGGGTGCAATTAGATAACGCTGGGAGTTAAAAAAGTCAACAAAGCTTCCTGTCGTCAGGTAGGAAAGATTTAACCGATAAAGGAGTGTTTTGTCAGAATTAAGAGGCCCAGAAATATCTAAAGTTGGTTGATATAAACTATAACTACCGCCAGTCATACTGGCAGCAAAGTAAGGCTCACTCAGGGGCTGCTTAGTGATAAAATTAATCGTGCCACCTGGATTGCCTTGGCCGTAAAGGACAGAGGCAGGTCCTCGCAGAACCTCTATCCGTTCAATGTCGTTGAGTTGAGTTTGTCCCGTTGTAGCTCCTCCTACATAGTCCTTAAGACCATTGCGAAGGATATTAGTCGTCTGAAAACCCCTAATGGTGAAGACATCACCATTGCTCGGCGAATTAAAACCTTGGATAACACCGACGCTTCTTAAGGCATCAATAGCGTTAATGGCTCCTTGATCCTCCCAACTCTGCCGGGGAACCACTTGAATCGACTGAGGAACATCGCGTAGTGGCGTTGATGTTTTTGTGGCTGTAGTCGTGTTAGGAACGTTATAGCTTCCTTCAGGGGTCCCAATTACATTTAACTCAATGGGTGATTGCTTTTCCGGTGTTGGTGTTGGCTGCTGTGCCCTGGATGCAGTACTTGTCACCCCAAACACTAAACCTTCACTCTGACTATCAAATAACTCCACCACAGGCGCACCCTTTTCCCCAACTACTGTCACCCGTAGCGTGTTAGCGTCCGCATTGGCAACTGTAACTAGTGCAATTCCTGCAACTGGCTTTGATTGTTGAAAATCCCCATTCGCCAATTGCAACTGAGCATTGGGTATATTCACAATGTAGGAATTACCTTCAGTTTTCCCAGAAACGGACAATTTCTCAGAATTGGGCGTAACTAAAATTAACTCTATCCCTTTATTTGTGTTATTCACCTTCACGTCTGTGACTGACATGACGGGAGTTGTGGCTTGAGTTAGTTGAGCGATAAGGTTCTGATCTCTGCTGACCCCCAATACATCTGATCTACCTCTGAGGGAACGTTCTATAGAATTGAGTTGGTGAACTTCTGATATGGGTGTTTGCTCCCCCTTCCCTTTCCAGTTGGTGACTAAAGCAGATTGAACAGAGGTTTTTCTGACTACCGATGCGTAGGCGTAGCCCGCCGCAGGCATCGCTTCTTTATTAACTGGGGACTGTGCAAGAGTTGGCTCTTGATTGACTAGGTTACTACCAAAACCGACGCAAACACTCGTTACCAAACTTAGCAAACACCCATTGCACACACCCTGATAATTGATCATTCCACTTTCCTACCAATCTTTATGCCAATATTATGCCAATATTCTTTACTTTCGCAAGTAAGACTTACATTGCGAAGTATAAGCAAGATTGAGTAGGAAATCAAGCATTTATGTTGTTTTCCAGACAATTATCATGATGACAAAGATTATTAACAAGATGCTGATATCTGAATTTTTACCCCGTGTGGCGTTACTTTAGAGGAACTTGACCTAAAGAACAAATGTCCCGGTATGGCTTTAGACCGCTTGGTTTGAGTCGTTATGACGTAGTTTAGAGATGCTTGCTGGAATGCGATCGCAGTCTTTGAGCAACTGCGATCGCAACGGGTTCGTGTGTCCACGATGGATTTAAGAATAGCAACGGTCGGTATCCAGGTAGCCCTAGATATTAAAGGAGGCTATTCTCCTGGCATCAGTAAGCGGTAAAGGAAGTTTTTACTTACTTGGTTTTGTCTAGCCATTTCTAGAAGTAGTATATCTCCATTTTTGAGGAGGACGAAAAAGCATTGAGCATCGAGGTAATCATCGTTGTGTAATCCTTCATCAGCTACCTTTGTTTCTTCTACCTCTTCATAGTTCAGGTAATGCTCTTTGTCCTCAACGTCTACTACATTAAATACGATAGGCATTGGCTTTTAAGGTATAAGAGTACATTGTCGAGCATAAATCGTATAGTTGCTCCAAGTCTGTTGGTTTAGTTGCAAAATACAACCCTCCTGAGATGTCTTGGGAGGGTTTGTGATTTCAGTATTCCAAGGGCATCTAATGCGCCTTTGGTATTTTAATTAAGTCAATAACTTCATCAATTGTGCGCGGACGAATGCTGACATGATTCGTGGATATGCTCTGCTATTGGAGATTATTCATAGTTTGGTAACGGCTCCTTTTTTATTATTTAATGCTGGAGCGATTGCACTCTTTGATCAACTGCGATCGCAACGGGTTCGTGTGTCCACGATGGATTTAAGAATAGCAGCATTGCCTCCCTAACTCAGTGGGAAAGTGCTAATATCTGACTGAGCTAAAATAAACGTGTATCATCTCAAAATAAGCGATATAGTTCTGGGCGAAATTTTACCAACCGTCAGTCAACTATCTCATCAAGATAAACTCCGACTGATCCACTTTCTCCTTCTTGCAGTTGCGAAAGAGGAAGGATGTAGCTTAGAAGATACTGAAGAGAGTGATTCAACGAAAGCACTTCTAAATCAACTAGCATCAACTCAAAGAGTTGTCTGGTCTCCTCAAGCAGATCCTGAAGCAATTCAAGCATTGTCAGACCTGCTAGTGGCAGCACAAGGAACCGCCAATACTTGATGGCGATCGCTTTCTGTTCACGGAGCGAACCGATAGTCAAGGGCGATCAAGCGTTATGCCATATTTGCCCCTAACCCTTACCAACGGAAACCGTTCTACAGAAGTGATCGCGCTGCAAACCGTGGAAGCCCGTTAATAAGTAGAATGTGCCACCGAATGTCCCGGAGGTAAAGCCAAACTCCAGGTGGCTCCATTCAATCGCTTGTCCAACTAAAAAATAACTTCCCATTGCGATCGCTAACTAATTTTCAAACAGTATTTTTGATTACAATTCATCAGAAACTAGAGGATTATCAGCCAATAATCCCGTTTTTTCTTTGGTTTCAGTGTGAGGATTTCTGACCTGTTCAAAAAAGTTAGATACCCAAGGTAAAGTCATAAGAATCCCCGTTAATACTACTAAAAATAGTGCGATTCCAAAAATTTGATCACGGGGAATTTCAAGAACACCGCGTAAAATTACTTCTCTTAAAGCAGAAACCATAGTAATCTCTACTGCTGCCGCCACGGATGTCCGTTGTTGTTGTATATGATCAATTAACAGGCGGAATAACTCTACTAAAATCAAAATGAACAAGATATCAGATGTTACTTGCCGCAAATCTAATGGACTCAAAAAGGAGAAGAACATATCTCCTAGTCGGATGAGCATCACACAGAATAAACCAAGGCAGAGAGAAATAATAATAAAATCTTGAAAAAACTCCAGGTTACGTACAATTGTATTTCTTTCTAACCAGTTATTTAAGTTTAAAGTTAGCCCTTTGAGCATCGTATCTCCTAACAGTCTAAATTAATTTATTTCCATAACTGAAATAGTGCTGAGTATTTAGCATCAATTACTCAGCACTGGGAACTGTATTCAATCCCCATTATTTAGTTATGGGGTTCCATTCAGCCTTATTAAACTATTTTGCTCCGTTGGCGTCATGAGGTACGGGTTCTGCGGTTTTCATCTTGGATGCTGCGGTTGTTAAGCTATTCGTAGCCTTGATGATTTCTTGTAAGGTTTCGTTAATCAGTTTTTCATCAGGGGGAGCTTCTAATAAGTAAGTTTCTATGAAAATCTCCACTCGATTCATAATTATTTTGGCTTGAGAGCGTAGTCTGTTGAGGTCTTTAGTAGACAAATTATTCATTGTTTGAAGTCCTTTCTGTTTCGCTGGTTAATTCTACATTTTTGGTCAGCAATTATCATGACAAGAGCGA
Organism: Nostoc sp.; assembly: GCF_054880495.1. NCBI lineage: Bacteria > Bacillati > Cyanobacteriota > Cyanophyceae > Nostocales > Nostocaceae > Nostoc > Nostoc sp. The sequence goes on along the minus strand of NZ_JBTYKD010000357.1, from coordinate 4,095 downwards.
TTCTTACAGTTCAGCCCTTTTTGGAGAGATAAAGCTTGCTGGAATACCCATTAAATCGTTCGCCTGTTGACTGCTTAAATGCCTTGAGTTCCCCAAATTCTTACAAAGGTTTCAAGCAGGAGAATTGCTGTATCTGACAAGTTAGCGAGTCTATTTTAGGATTTACGCATCGAAATAATCTTTTGAGACTGGGTGTAGAGTTTTCAGTCTTTAGCGAAGTAGTAGCGAGGCGGCGTTGCTAGCGAAACAATCGTCATCCTTCTTCAAAGCAACTTGAAGCCGAAGTTATTCAGAGTCTCACGCAAATACTTGCACCCTTTTAAATAGTCTAAAGTGGCGATCCGCTCGGCCGAGTGTTCCGACCAATCAACAGAGACATTCATCTTTTGTTCAGTGTAGAATTCTTTCATGATATCGTTATAGTGAGCGATCGCATCATCTTGCTCTGCTAATTTATAAGTTTCCCGGTGGAATACAACTGGCTGGGGTAGACGCGGCTTAATAGCAGGTTGTACTTCAGGATTAGGATAACCCACACACAACCCGAACACAGGGAACACGAAAGGTGGCAAATTTAGTAGTGTTGCAACCTCTTGCGTGCTTTTGCGGATTGCGCCCATATATACCGTTCCCAAACCAATAGATTCAGCAGCTACAGTCGCATTTTGGGCTGCAACTGAAGCATCTACTATTGCTTTAACCAACAGTTCTGTGTAATCCAGAGCAACATGAGGTAGTCCACGAGTATCAGCAATATGAGCCAGACGACCTAAATCTGCTAACCAAACTAAGAATACAGGAGCCTGGTTAATCCATACTTGGTTATTAGCCAGCTTGCATAATTCTGCTTTGCGTTCTTGATCTTCAATCGCCACCACACTCCAGGTTTGCATATTAGCTGAACTAGGAGCAGATTGAGCAGCAGCAACTAGCCATTCTAGGGTTCCTGGTGCTAAAGGGTCAGATAGATAAGACCGAACTGAACGGTGAGCTAGTAGCGTTTCTAGAGAGTCGTTCCAGTCAATTTCGTAATTGAAGGGAATCTCACCGTAGCGCGATCGCAATAGTTCTGTAGGATTAGTCATGGTTAACTCTTGAACTTGAACGTTTTTTTCCGATTTTAGAGGGATTACCAACAAGGAGAAACAAGGAACACAAGGAAGAACCAGAAAATCAGGTGGCTGATTTTCTGATAAAAGTAGAGAGAAAATACTTGAGTGCTTAGTAGCTAGGTTTTTCTGAAATCTGAAGTTAGGCGACATTCCGAAAAAAAGCAACTCTTAAAGCTAGCCGAGACTCCGATACAGGGGAAGTAAGCGGAGTTACCATATGCCAAGAATTGTCAGAACGTGCGATCGCAACTGAGGAATCACTAAGGGGTAGAATATCTTGGAAGGCAGATTCCGGCTGGGAGTCTTTGAGAATTCGCAAACAGCCTCCCCAGTCTATAGACCATTGTTGATTGAAAAATAGCAGATGAGTTAAAACTTTGTTCGACTCGTCTGTATGAGGGTGATGCAAGTGTCCTGAGTTATACCGACGAAATCCAATATCCATTACACAGTCTTTTAGTTCCAACCCAGACATTTCAGCTATTGCTGCGCGGTAAGAATCTGTCCACAGTCCTTCTATCAACTGTCGCCAAACTTTACTCAGGTGTCTCAAGTCATAAGTAAGTCTGCCTTGTGCCATCCGCTCTCGCCAGCGATTATCCCTAGATTTGAGCATCAAGGAAATATCCTCGCTAGTGGCAAGCATCTTTCCCCAAGAGTATCCGTATCCCTCTCCCTCTGACAGACGAAACTCTTCGTGGGGAAAACTCGCAGTTAGTTCTAAGCTTGCTTCTGGTGAAAGCAGGTTTTTGATCAAAGCCCAATTGTATGGGACTTTTTGCATTGCTGTGGCACGAATGGAATCAAAATTAAGCATGGTAGAAAAAAATGCTTTACTAAAATTAACCAATCCTGACTACCCTGGATATCAAGTGGCATTGAAGCATCAACAATCGATTTACCTCTGCATCAAAAAGTTTGGCTCAAGCCGCAGAAGTTTCATCGCCGGAACACTTAGGAGTCGTTCCAATCAATTTCGTAATTGAAAGGAATTTCACGCGATCGCAATAATTTTGTAGGATTTGTCATAGTCAACTTTTGAACTTGAACGCTTTTTTACAATTTCAGAGGGATTACTAACCCCATTACAAATTTGTTTGGCTACAAGACAACTGGCTTTAGCGATAGCGATTCTTCAACACTGCTCAAAGTAGGTCAATATCAATCTCCCCAGAATCAAACTGCTTTCCCTGCTGTTTAAGTGATTGTCCTTGGAGACTACGCAATAGGGAGCGCAAAACATCAGTTTTAGTGCGTTGGAACTGCTTGCAGTACTGCTCTAGAAGTTGCAGTTCTTCTGGAGACAATTGAAAAGTGATCCATCCTTGCTCTTTTCTCGCCATAGCTATTACCAATAATATTGGTAATATTTTAACAGTTGGTACAATAATTGCCCTCGTTAAGCAGAGACAGAATTGTTATGCATTCTTAACCTTCTCCATTCCCCATTCCCCATTAAGTTCACCTTTGGGGAACAAAACTCAGGAGTTCTTCAACCGTGAGACTACGCTTAACTTTTACTGACTCATGCTTTACAGCATCCAGCACTGATTGAATTTCTGGCTGACTGAGGGTGATTCCATGTTCTTGCAACACACTGAATATCAGATGCCGACCGGAATGTTTGCCTACTACCAAGCGACGTTCCCAGCCAACATCTTCCGGCGCAAAGGGTTCGTAAGTACCGGGATTTTGCAACACACCGTGAGCATGAATGCCCGACTCGTGTGCAAAAGTATTTTCACCCACGATCGCTTTCCAGGGAGGAACCGGCCAATTTGCAGCTTTCGCAACTAACCGTGATAGTTCCAATAACCGTTTTGTATTAATGCCCGTTGGGATGCTGTAGAGGTGTTTCAGTGCCATCACTATTTCTTCCAACGCCGCATTACCTGCGCGTTCGCCAATTCCATTTACCGTGGTATTAACTGATAGCGCCCCTGCTTCAATACCAGCTAGGGAGTTGGCCATTGCTAGTCCAAAATCATTATGCGTGTGCATTTCTATGGGAATGAATAGATGATGCACCAGGGAGCGAACTTTGCTGTAAGTGTTCAAAGGATCGAGAATTCCTACAGTGTCACAAAAGCGAAAGCGGAAAGCTCCCAACTCTTGAGCATAATACGCCACATCCAGTAGAAAAGATGGATCGGCTCTGGAAGAATCTTCTCCGCCAACAGATACAGCTAAACCGCGATCGCAAGCAAAATTAATCGCATCCCGCAGAAGATCCAGCATTACCTGCTGCTTACCCCCAAACTTGGCGGCAATCTGAATTTCTGAGATAGGAACGGAAATATGCACCCGTTGCAAACCACAATCTATAGATGCCTGGATATCGGACAATTTCGCACGGTTCCAGCCAAGTAATTGGGCATTTAATCCCAGATTAGCGATCGCTCGAATCGATTCTGCTTCTTCTTGTCCCATTGCCGGAACGCCAATTTCCAATTCTGGAACACCAATGGCATCAAGAAAAGTGGCGATCGCAATTTTTTCTTCAACATTAAAGGCTACACCTGCGGCTTGTTCGCCATCTCGCAAGGTTGTATCGTTAATGTGAACGGGATGTTTATTCATCGTGAAGTCATGATTCATCATTGGCTAAATTGTTGGGTGATTTTGATTTGCTTGAGTAAGTAAGTGGGTCAAATTAAATATGAAACCTTACTCTGCCTCCGGCTTCCCTCTCCGAACTCACGGAGAGGGATTGAGGGTGAGGTTTTATCTTATATTTAATTGTGCCTTCCTACTTAATTCGTAATTGAAAGACAGAGCAGCTAACTTGAGTTGTGGAAACTAAAAGGCATATTCCTTAGTCATAGGGTAACAATTACGAATTACGAATTACCTAGCTTACTTCTCACCTTCTCTACGAGACGCTACGCGAATGGCGAGTATTACGAATTATGAAATATTTGCTACAACTTCCCCAATATTGCTAGTGTCATACCCGCCGAGAATCTCTAATTGCGATCGCACT
>NZ_JBTYKD010000356.1:0-4980 GCF_054880495.1 Nostoc sp. | reverse complement strand
TCAAGCTATGGCTGACGCTGTAAATTATATTACCGAAGATGATGCCTTCGGTTGGTTCAACCACTGTGGTCTATTTACCTGAAAATTGCTGTAATGAAAGTTTTGTTTGATACTTCTGTCTTAGTTTCTGCATTAATTATCAATCACCCGCAACATTCAGTTTGTTTTTCCAAGATTAAGGCTGCAAAATCTACAAGTGCCCAATTTTTAAGATATTTGATATCCCAGGAGATTAAATTATGGTTCAGGTTCGCTATGGTGGACAGAACGGCCAACAGTATGAACTTGCGATTAGTAACGAACACGTTGTAGTGCGTACCGAAAGCCGCAGTAGCCTTGTTGGTGCAAGACCGTTTGAAGTTGCACCTATGTCAGCCCCAGCTCGTAGCATCCTTAATCAATTCGAGTTAGTAACGCGGTTTCGCCAAGCGGGTGTGGAAATTTTGCGAGCGAAAGTTCCGACTCCGGATGTCGCTTTGCGCGATCGCGCCCGTGAAATTCTCAACCAAGAGTCTGAAGTCCAATTTGCCGGACGTGTTCTTATCGATCCAGTATCCAAACAACCTGTAGTCTACACCGAAAACCTCTTTGTTAAATTCGATAATGAAGAGGAGTTAAGCGTCTACGAGGAGGTATTAGGACGTTACGGCTTAACAATTAAACGCCAACTTGAATATGCACGAAATGCTTACTTTGTCAATGCACCTACAAATACTGGTATAGCCGTCTTTGACATCGCCGAGAGACTTTTGAATCAAGAATCGGTTGAACTGTGCCATCCGGAACTAGTGCGTGAATCACGCCAACGGCAGGTTTTCCCGCAGCAGTGGCATTTAAAGCAAACAACAATTAATGGTAAGGTAATCAAGGCCCATGCTAACGTCGAGGCAGCTTGGAAGTTAAGCGACGGCACAGGGACGATTATTGCAATAATCGACGACGGTGTGGATCTGGATCATGAAGAGTTCCGTTCCTCTGGAAAAATTGTTGCCCCGCGTGATGTCACACGTAAAACTAACAATCCCACGCCGGGAAACGACAATAACCACGGGACAGCCTGTGCAGGAGTAGCTTGTGCAAACGGGAACTTTGGTGCATCTGGTGTGGCACCGGGTGCAAAGCTCATGCCGATTCGTTTAGCTTCGGCGCTGGGTTCGCAGGATGAAGCAGATGCTTTTATTTGGGCGGCTCAAAATGGTGCTGATGTGATTTCTTGTAGCTGGGGACCAGCAGATGGTGTTTGGTTTGAACCAAACGATGCTGTACACAACCAGAAAGTACCTCTGCCTGACTCTACACGACTTGCTATAGATTTTGCAATCAATAAAGGGCGTAACGGCAAAGGCTGTGTAATTTTATTCGCGGCTGGCAATGGTAACGAAAGCGTGGATAACGACGGCTACGCCAGCTATCAAAAGGTGATTGCGGTGGCAGCTTGTAACGACTTCGGCACCAGAAGCCCTTACAGTGACTTTGGTAAGGCAGTGTGGTGCGCCTTCCCCAGCAACAATGGCGATAGTTCTCAAACCCCTGGAATTTGGACAAGCGATCGCTCTGGTGTACTGGGTTATAATTCCGGTAATCGGAATCTGGGTGAGGCCGCAGGTAACTACACAAACGAATTCGGCGGAACTTCTAGTTCTTGTCCAGGTGCAGCCGGTGTAGCAGCCCTGATTATTGCCAGAAACCCAAATCTGCGTTGGGAGGAAGTGCGAGATATTATTAAACACTCCAGCGATCGCATTGATCCATCTGGAGGTAAATATGATACTAATGGTCGCAGCCCCTTCTACGGTTACGGTCGGATGAATGCTCTCAAAGCTGTAGAATTGGCCAAGCCGGCTCAGAGATCGCCTATTAGCATATTCAAAGCAGTCCAAGATATCCCAATTAACGACTTGCAAACATCAACATTATCGTTGGCGATCGCTAATACCAGCCTTGTGAAATCCATCAAAGTTAATGTAGACATTGAGCATACTTTTATTGGCGATCTTGTAGTTACTCTCCTTCCGCCAGTGCAAATAGGGGTACTTCCGATCATTCTGCACGATCGCCAGGGCGGTGGTACAGATAATATTAAAACAACTTATGATGAGGTAAACACCCTTAAACTTGCTGCCTTTAAAGGTAAAAGTCCCCAAGGAACCTGGACTCTGGAAGTTGCAGATAAGGCTGAGACAGATACAGGAAAGATTCGCAGCTTGACTATTGAAATTGAATTTTAAGGCAATACCCTTGGGTTAAAGATAATTGTAGGTTGGGTAGAGCGATCGCTTTACCCAACCTTTTTGCGTAAATTCGTGGTGAATTGAGAGTTTAAATTTAAATGCAGATGTGCTTCACCTTCCCACAGGGTAGGATTGTAAAGGTTTAAACTACCCAAAGTTGAGTAAAACGTTCAGCCGTCCATCCAACAATATCTGATACCTGGCCATCACCAATTTCTACGATCCGCTTAGTACCATCTCTACGCTCTATTACATCTACAGAGAAAAACTGACTTCTAATCCGCTTGGCACATTCAGAAACAATTTCTGGAATTTCTTCATCTGGTAAAGCGGCAAAAGGTTTACCAGATACGACAAAGTAACGCCTCTCGGTTTCAGACACAAAATCTTCAATCTGCCGCACACAAATACCTCCCTCAATACTGCCCCGAAACTTCTGCATCTGGGCAACCACTGTTTTGATTTCCGAAGGTTTATCAATCAACGAACCAACTGAGGTTTTGAGAGACTTAACATAATCTTTGATAAAAAATCCATTCCAGCCAAGCCTATTCAACTCACTCTCTAAATCATCATCGACGGAATAAAATTTAGTCTCTGGAGTTAAATCAGTAATCAGGGGATACCAGTTTATTAGATAGTGTGTGGCTAGATATTCAGCCTTAGAAGTTAAGACACCTGCCCCTGTACTCTCTACAACACTAACTAATAATTCATAATCTCCGGGCGAGAGCATCCAACCCCGATAGACCACTTTTGAATCAGAAGTGGGGACTGGGATAATCTTTGATGAACCAGATCCCAGCGACTCCAAAGAAATAACGGAAGTTGCAAACCCAGCATTTTGCATACAAGCAACTTGCTCCAAGTATGCTGCATCTGCTTTCTTAGGATTAAAGTAATCGCTAGGAAAAAGAAATCTCACAATATTTGGATTGAATATACAGCTAATTACTAACTATAATCCAATACGCTTGGGTTAAAGCTAAAACTCTTTGTCAAAGTCAATTTTTTTAGGATTCATGCATTGACAGGAAATACCAAATATGTGTGATTTAAAAAACCACATCTGTCGTAGGGGCAATTCATGAATTGCCCCTACTGTGTCTGTTAGCTTTGAGTCACAGCCTCTTTCGCCAAGAACTTCTCTAATTCTGTCAGTGCATCAGCATCAACCTTAGTTTGCATTGGGCAGAACTTCGGCCCACACATTGAACAAAACTCAGCAGTTTTATAAATGTCTGCTGGCAAAGTTTCATCGTGATATTCCTTAGCTCTTTCTGGATCGAGTGATAATTCAAACTGACGGTTCCAATCGAAGTTGTAACGCGCCTTAGAAAGTTCATCATCTCTATCCCTAGCACCAGGGCGATGTCTAGCAATATCAGCCGCATGAGCTGCTATTTTATAGGCAATCAACCCATTTCTGACATCTTCGGCATTTGGCAGACCCAAATGTTCTTTAGGTGTTACATAACACAGCATTGCAGTACCGTACCATCCCGCCATTGCTGCTCCAATGGCTGAAGTGATATGGTCATAACCGGGAGCAATGTCTGTCACCAATGGCCCCAACACATAGAAAGGTGCTTCAGAACACTCTTCCATCTGCTTACGGACGTTGAACTCAATTTGATCCATTGGCACATGCCCAGGCCCTTCCACCATCACCTGGACATCATCTTCCCAGGCTTTGCGAGTTAGCTGTCCAAGGGTTTTCAATTCAGCTAATTGTGCTTCATCTGAGGCATCATGGGTGCAACCGGGACGCAGAGAATCTCCTAAACTGAAGGAGACATCATATTTTTTGAAAATTTCGATAATATCTTGGAAGTGGGTATAAAGTGGGTTTTGTTTATGGTGATGTAGCATCCACCGCGCCAAAATACCGCCGCCGCGAGAGACAATACCAGTAATCCGGTTTCTCACCAAAGGCAAATGCTCAATCAAAATTCCTGCATGGATGGTTTGATAGTCTACTCCTTGCTGGGCGTGCTTTTCGATGATATGGAGAAAGTCATCAGCAGTCAGATTCTCGATTGTGCCGTGGACACTTTCTAAAGCTTGATACACTGGCACCGTACCAATGGGAATAGGTGAAGCCTTAATAATGGCGCTGCGAATTTCATCCAAATTACCGCCGCCTGTAGATAAGTCCATCAGGGTATCAGCACCATACTTTACTGCCAGATGCAGCTTATCAACTTCTTCCTGAAGATTAGAAGAGTTGGGGGAAGCGCCGATATTAGCATTTACCTTACATTTGGAGGCGATGCCAATAGCCATCGGCTCTAAATTAGTATGATTAATATTAGCTGGGATAATCATTCGTCCCCGCGCCACTTCCTCACGAATGAGATCAGCAGGGAGATTTTCGCGTTGGGCGACATAGTGCATTTCTTCGGTGATAACACCTTGGCGGGCGTAGTGCATTTGAGATACATTACCCTGCCCACGCCGTTTAGCAACCCATTCTGTCCGCATATTATAATTCCTCGATAAACAGCTTCCCTCCGCTGGTATTACCCAGACTCAGGTGTTAAGGGTGTGATCTCAGCCTGGTTATGTAGGCACCCCTAGCATGGATGTAGTGTAGCACCTTGGTTATATCTGAGAGCAAGGGGGTTATTAAATAATTCGTAATTCGTAATTCGTAATTCGTAATTCGTAATTCGTAATTCGTAATTCGTAATTCGTAATTCGTAATTAAAGACATTTTCAGACGGGGATTTAAACCCCGACTGAAACT
>NZ_JBTYKD010000355.1:0-3633 GCF_054880495.1 Nostoc sp. | reverse complement strand
ATTGCGTAGAAACAACCAAATATTCCATTAGATTGCATCAGATTTTGAATGCTTAAATACTTAACTTGCAACAGTTGGAGAAGTTCAACTGTTGCGGTCTGAAGTTTATTGAAGAATTTTGCCTCCACGCCAATTCATATACAGTATAAAATTTAATGTTAAAAACAGCGTTTGTTACAAACCAACTAATTATTGCTCTGGGGTCTATATAAACGAAAACAGAGTATTGTAACGGTGCGCTAACGCAGACATGGTTAACCCTCTTTTATCACTCTCGCCAAAGTATAATTAAGTGCGATGTCTACGACCGGCTACGCCGGAGCAAAAACTGAGATAGAGAGTATGGTTGAGCCTCGCCCACCCGCGCCCACAGTAAAATTTGTGGACGAATAGTGCCAGTTCTATCAAAACATATTTCCAGAAGTTAGAGTTTAAAGGTGATGAACGCCCAAAAGAAGTAGGGAAAAAGAATTACCTTTGGCATCAGTCACCCGATGAAGTTGCAGCTTTCATCAAGGAGGTGGATGATCAGCCTGATATAGCAACCCCCAAGGCGGTTTGAGCATAAAGACTTGGCATTTTACCCTCTGCGTGTCCCCCCAGCCATCAATAAACTAATTTCCTCTATCGTCGCTGTCTGTACATCCAAAATAGCGACAAACTCTCCTCTGTAGATTACGGCAATGCGATCGCTCATTGCCATCACTTCTTCTAACTCTGTAGAAATATACAAGATTGCGGCGCCGCGATCGCGTTGTGCTAACAACTGAGAATGAATTGCGGCTGTTGCCCCTACATCTAATCCCCGTGTGGGTTGCATCGCTATAATTAAATTTGGTTCTCCTGCCAGTTCTCTTGCCAATACTACCTTTTGTTGATTTCCCCCCGATAGTTGGCTTACCTTGATATCTTCCCCAGTCGCCCGAATATCAAATTCTTCCATGACAACTTGAGCATAATTTTTGATTGCTAGTGGTTGTAATAAAAAATTGCGGCAGAATGGTAACTTTTTAAAAGTATTCAAAATCAAGTTTTGGGCAATGCTAAACTGCAACACCAAACCCATTTTTTGCCGATCTTCAGGAATGTAACCTATTTTCTGGCGAGTACAGGAGCTACTAAACTCAATCTTACCCTTGTTGATATTTCTTAAACCTGCGATGCCGTTCGCGGAGCGTCTCGTAGAGAAGGCGGGCGTTGGTGTAGCCTCTCGTAGAGAAGCGATCGCATCAGCTAATTCTCGTTGTCCATTGCCATCTACACCAGCAATTCCTAAAATTTCCCCAGCCCGTAATTCAAATGAAACATTGCGGACAGCAGGAATATTTCTATCATTAGCAACTGACAAATTTTGTACTGACACTATCACTTTTCCCGGTACAGATGCAGATTTATTCAGTTGTAAAGCTACTTCGCGTCCCACCATCAATTCTGCTAATTGCTGAGGAGTCACTTCTTTAGCTGTCGTTGTCGCTACTACTTTACCTCGTCGTAATACTGTGATTGTATCGCAGAGATTGATTACCTCTTTTAACTTGTGACTAATAAAAATAATCGTCTTGCCAGCTGCCGCCAGTTGTCGCAAGATATTAATTAATAATTCTACTTCGGTTGGTATCAAAACTGCTGTTGGTTCATCAAGAATTAATACTTGGGCTTGGCGATATAACACTTTGAGAATTTCTACTCGCTGTTGTGTCCCTACTGGTAAATTTTCTATTTTATCTGTGGGGTCAATTTCTAGCCCATAAGCTTGGGATAAAGCCGCAATTTCTTGTTGTTTTTCCCGCAGATTTAAGCACCAATTATTTTCTCTACCCAGGATGATATTTTCGGTAACAGTTAACTTAGGCACAAGCATAAAATGCTGATATACGATGCCTATACCTAGTTTGATTGCGCCCTTTGGAGAGGTAATTTTTACTAATTTATCTTCTAGATAAATTTTTCCCGTATCAGGTTGATATAGACCACTAATAATGTTCATTAAAGTCGTCTTACCTGCGCCATTCTCACCTAAAATTCCATGAATTTTACCAGCATCAACAGTAAAACTAATATTGTGATTAGCAACAAATGAGTTAAAGCGTTTACTAATATTTTCTAAACGTAAATACATTGAGGTTCATGCTTTTTTGACACAACGGGTATCTTTACCAGCTTCCTGGCAATTTTCAAAGATAATTTTTTTATCGATAATTCCCTGTTGTACTTTGAAAGTATTTTGTTTAACTGTTTCCGGTACTGCTGCCCCAAATTTACCTAAATATAATATATCTTTTCTTTCTAAACCTATAGTATATATCTGCCCTTTGAGTTGTTTTTGTTTTGCGAGTTCTGCTAAATAAGCTATTGCTATATCTAATCGTTTAACTGCACTTGTTAACACTGCTTTGGGAGCAACATCTAATTGGTCTTTTGTATTACCAAAAGCATAAACTCCTCGATCGCTGGCTGCTTGTAAAACTGCGGCTGAAGAACTATCTAACCATTGATAAATTACATCAGCGCCTGAAGAAATTAAGGCAAGTGTAGCTGATTTTGCCTTAGCAACATCATTCCAATCACCTAGAAATGTAGAAGTAATTTGAATATTGGGTTTAACTGATTTTGCTCCTAATTTAAATCCCCGTAGTTCATCTTGAGTAGCGGCAAATTCTTGTCCAGCAATATAAGCTAATTTATTAGATTTAGTAATAGCCGCGCCAATAATGCCACATAAATAACTACCTTGCAAATGATCTACTCGCAAAGAGGCAATATTTGCTCCCTTGTTATTACCATTTACACCCACAAAAAATGTATTGGGAAATTGTGGAGCAACTTGTTCAATGGCTGCGTCAAATTGTCCACCGTGGGCGAATACGACATTATAACCCTTGCGGGCAAAGTCTGTTAATGCTTCTGTTTGATCTGCTTGGGCGACTTGTTCCAGATATGCAACTTCTGCACCCAGCTTTTCTTTAGCAAGGGTTAAGCCTTCGTAACCAGACTGATTCCAAGCTTTATCAGTGATGATTCCAGGGAGTGCGATCGCTATTTTAAATCCTTCCCCACTACTACTAACTGTTGGTGTCATGCTTTGATTGCTTCTGCAAGCTTTCAGTAAGAGGCTAGTAGCGAAAGTGGCTGAACCATACAAAACAAATTTACGTCGAGGAAAATATAGTGTCATATCCCAGGGTAAGCCCATCTAATTTCGTATTTAAGAATACAGAATATTTTACCAAGGTAAAAGTATTACATCTAATTTGAGAATGAAATGTGTTCAGCAATAAGCTAATAAACAGAGTTTTTAATCACATACCAGGGGCTGTCTAATGGCATCAGACTTTAATACTACTCGTCAAGAGCGTAAAACTGGCTCTAAGTTGAACCTGCCTAGTGCCACAGCACTAACAGAACAGATGTACTTGTTTGTTCGGGAAATCGAAGACCCGCGATCCCAACGCACCTGTGCCCACTTGTGAATAGATATTTTAATCAGACCCTCGCGGACTCGCTCTCGGTGGCGCTATTGGCATTTTATCAGCATAGCATTTGAGATGCGCTTACCCTGGTCTTTGGCTAGGAGCGGGCTTTCCTGCCCACCCCACAAGATTGAATAATTTATTTGTTCTGGGAAATCCCTTA
>NZ_JBTYKD010000354.1:0-32747 GCF_054880495.1 Nostoc sp. | reverse complement strand
CGATGCATTAACAATGCAAGTCAACGCATTAACAATGCAAGCCGATGCATTAACAATGCAAGCCGATGCATTAACAATGCAAGCCGATGCATTAACAATACAAGCCGATGCATTAGCATTGTCGGGTATTACCAAATTTAATTCGCTACGAATTAATGAAATGCTGTACTTAGTTAATAAATAACTCTTGTGGGCTTGGGCATCCTGCCTTAATCTAGGACGGGTGAGACACCCATCCCACAAGAGAATCAAGATTGTGAAGAATTCAATTGCCCGACGCTTCACCTTTGAGGGTAAACAATATGACTATAGCTACAACCACGAGTGAAGATCACAATCACAGTGCAGGACACGAAGAACATCCAGATTTAAGAGTTTGGGGACTGTTGACGTTTCTCGCCTCTGAATCTCTGATGTTTGGAGGATTTTTTGCCACTTATTTGTTTTTCCAAAGTACTACAGCCGTTTGGCCTCCAGAAGGAAGTGAATTAGAACTACTTGTACCGACGATTAACACCATTATTTTGGTATCTAGTAGTTTCGTGATTCACTTCGGAGATACGGCGATTAAAAAGAATAACGTCAAGGGAATGCAACTGTGGTATGCAATTACTGCAATCATGGGAGCAGTTTTCTTAGGTGGTCAGGTTTATGAGTACTCAACTTTAGGATATGGTCTGACTACCAACGTCTTCGCAAACTGCTTTTATATCATGACAGGCTTCCACGGTTTGCACGTTTTTATCGGACTGTTATTGATATTACGTGTATTATGGCGATCGCGTCATCCCGGTGAATATTCTGCAACAAATCATACTTTCATCGAAATGACAGAAATTTACTGGCACTTCGTAGACATTATCTGGATTGTTTTATTTACCTTAGTGTACGTTCTCACTTTGTTTTAAAAGTGAGTGGGGAGTAGGGAGTGGTGAATATTCCTACCCCCTACTCCCCATTGCCCACTCCCCAATAAATTTATTATGCAACTTGATCCCCACAAATTCTCATGGTTCCAGGTTCCAGAGGACATCAAAAGTTTATTAATTTTAGCTGCACAAACCTGGGAAAATACATCAGAATCGGAAAAATATATTCAACAGGCTTTAGCCCGAACTGGTGAAAATACAGATGTCTTGGTAGCAGCATATAGATTTTTCTATTATAAAAATAATTATTCTCTCGCTTGGCAAACAACAGTCAAATTATTAGATAAAATTAAAGAAGCAGAAAAATTTCCTGATGACTGGGAGCAACTGAAGCCTATATTAGTCAATCGCAAAGAAGACCCACAAATTCGATTGTACTTGAATGCTTATGCTGCTTCTGGATTAGTACTAGCAAAGTTAGGAGCGATAGAGCAAGCAAAAGAAATCAGCACCAAAGTCAAAGAGATAGACGAAAAGAATGATTTTGGTGCCGGGATTCTCCTGGATATTTTGACACGTCCAGCAGAAGATGATGATGATTAATTACTCAAGAATCAAGGTGAACATCATGAACAATTTGTTATCTACTAGATCATATTCCTCTAACTCTTTCTGGGGATCGGCTACTAATAGTAACCCTATTTTACCTGCTGTCACCATACCTAATCAACTTCATCTGAGCAGTATTCGTAATATCTCTCCGATCATTGTGCTCCAATCTTATTCCCTATCAATTTAAAAGTTATGAAAGGTAGGGATTTGCTCGTAACAGGGGATGGTCAGTATCAAGCCTGTAAATCTGTGAGAGCATGGGATTTATTGAGAGAGAATTATCGTCTTTATCGGTTTTTAACTGAACTAGAAGATGTTCTTAATAGTGGGGATGACCAAGCCAGTCGTCTGCCAGAAATCCGAATGCTGGTAAGGCGCTTGATTGTAAATTCCTACTGGGTGGGAAGTCAATATTTAGAGCCTTCGCCCAAAACGGGAATCTCTGTTTCACTCCTATACGAGGAATTGGGTTTTCCATTGACGGTGCAAACAGTAACATTTGCACCCGGAACCCGATCAACTATTCATAATCATGGGACGTGGGGAATAGTGGCGGTGTTAAAAGGTCAAGAAAAAAATACTTTTTGGCAACGCACCCATAGCCCAGATTTTCAGGACAAAATTGAACCGACGGGAGAGGTAACTCTATTTCCAGGGGATATTATTAGCTTCACTCCCGATGCAATTCACATTGTAGAAGCAGTAGGTGATGAACCAACTGTGACTTTTAATGTTTACGGCGAAACTGATCCAAAACAGAGATTTGAGTTTGACTCAGTTACCCATAAGTCTAGGAATTTTTAATTGGGAATCCTCAAGATTAATTTCATCGGCTCGTAGTTGGTGCTTTAGCGCTAAAGCACCAACTACAAACAATTGAGTAATTAGGAGATAGTTAAATGGCAAGAGTAATTTTTTATAGCAAACCAGGCTGTCAAGGTGGTACTAAGCAAAAAGTTTTGCTCACAGCTGCCGGTCATGAGGTGATAGCATACAACCTGCTAACAGAACCTTGGACAGTTGAACGGTTGCGTTCATTTTTTGGCGATCGCCCCGTAGCCGAATGGTTTAATCGTTCCTCCCCCAAGGTAAAATCTGGTGAGGTGATTCCTGAAACAATTGATGCAGAAACCGCTTTGGTGCTAATGCTCAGAGAACCATTGTTAATTCGCCGTCCTTTGTTAGAAATAGGCGATCGCCGCGAGGTAGGATTTGATGCAGAAAAGATTGATGCTTGGATTGGCTTAAAGCCTGTGGACGAATCCTTGCAGGAAATCAGCGAAAATCTTATGAAGCAAGATTTGCAAAACTGCTCTCACGCTCATGTTAAGAGTCATGAACATCACCATAAGGAAGGTGGCTGTAAACATTAGTGGGCTATAGGGGGATGAGGAGAGGTAATATTTCAAAAAGCTCCCTCATCTCTCCCTATTCTCCTTAACGCACCCTAGCAGTTTCTAAGGACAAGTCTTGAAACATGGGTGTGCTGAGGTAACGTTCGCCAAAGGAAGGCTGAATCATCACGATTAAACGTCCAGCATTTTCTGGACGTTTACCTACTTGAATTGCGGCACACAAAGCTGCACCAGAGGATATCCCAGACAATAAGCCTTCTTCTTTTGCCAAACGGCGTCCATAGGCGATCGCTTGTTCATCGCTGACTCTAATTACTTCGTCAACCAATTCCAAACGGAGAACATCTGGGATAAATCCGGCGCCAATACCTTGAATTTTATGTGGACCGGCTTCACCACCTGAGAGAACTGGGCTGTTGCTGGGTTCAACTGCGATCGCTTTAAAAGTCGGCTTGCGTTGTTTGAGTACTTCTGCAATCCCAGTAATCGTCCCACCAGTACCTACCCCAGCAATCACAATATCCACTTCCCCGTCTGTATCAGCCCAAATTTCTTCTGCGGTGGTTTCCTGATGAACTTTGGGATTGGCAGGGTTGCGAAACTGTTGCAGCATGAAAGCATTGGGAGTATTAGCCACAATTTCTTCAGCTTTGCCAATTGCTCCCCGCATTCCCTCAGCGCCTGGTGTCAACTCTAAAGACGCACCATAAGCTCTAAGCATAGCCCGTCGTTCTTGGCTCATTGTCTCTGGCATTGTTAAAATCAAACGGTAGCCACGCGCTGCTGCTACCATCGCTAGAGCAATTCCTGTATTACCTGAAGTCGGCTCAACTAAAATCGTCTTTCCAGGGAAAATTGAGCCAGCAGCTTCTGCTGAGAGTACCATACTTAACCCAATCCGGTCTTTCACCGAAGCTGCTGGGTTCATCCCTTCTAATTTGACAACTATCCTTGCTACTACTCCCTCAGCTTGAGGAATCTTATTCAATTGAACTAAAGGAGTTCGTCCGATAAGTTCTGTTACATCTTGAGCAATCCGCATTATTTAACTCCTAAAATCCTAAAACTTAGTACAGAGTATTTACTTCTAACAATAAGCTTTTGTCTATTGAATTTGTAGTTTAGTGTCAATGAATGCATATACTATGTATTCTAACTAAACCACAAAATATGAAAGTTTAGGAAGAACTTTTATCAGATATTCCCATTGATTCTCACTTCAGCAGAGGTTTAGCTTGCCATACTTATATTTTACCATTGCGAATTGCTGATTATTGTCTCTTGGGCTGAGATTCGTTAGTTCAATTCTGTATATATGCATAATTTTTACCGAATCAAGGCAGAGGGCAATATCTGCTATTTGTGATGGAAATATAATTTAGTTTCAATAAATTTAATTGCTTTTACTAATTTATTAGTCTATCTTGATCAAAAGACATTGATATTTGATTTTGAGTGCAGTTTTTGTATGCCCAAAATTGCTTCAAAAACAGTCCTTAACCATTGCCTAGATTGCTTTGAAGTTGAGTACAGAAATACCAGAAGCCCATCTCAGAAATACTAGAACCCCGTCCCAAAAACACTAGCACCCATACCCCAATAAATTTTTATAAGACTTATCAGGTGAGGATTACAGGCTTTGAGTACTATTATAATGAATTTAATAATCTTAACGGGACTGAGGTAAACTGTTTTGTAGAGAGCGGCTGATATAAATCGTATAGGATTTACGCAGAGATTCCCCTCTACCCCCCAACATTCCTGAGCGAAAGCTTAGTGAACTAGGGGGGACTTCTTAATCTCTCTTTTGAAAGTAGGATGAAACGACATTCTTTGAATCTGAATGCGTTATTTCTGACTGAATAATCCTATGTTTTGGGAAAATGTTGGTAAATTTTCAGTGGTTAGTGTCAGTAGTAATTAGGAAAATAACTGACAACTAACAATTTTAAAAATTACCGATTACACATATTTTAATATCAAAACTGTTTGAGAGGTAGAAATATATACCTACTTTAGATAAACAGCAAAAGATATTTTCTTTCTGGGTGCATACTACCTAGCAAGGGAGAGCCAAGATGAAAGCTAAACTTTTAAATGTTCTCACAGTTTGTGTAGTTACCTTAGTAGTGCTTTCTCCAGGACTAGTAGTATTTGGGATAATTTGGGAGCGACATCTGGAGTTAGTAAAATCCCAGAATTTAGCTTCGGAAGTTAACAAGACAAGTACAAATGCTCCCGCCTTGGCTCCCCAGACAGAGGGTACACATTCCTCTCAGACTAGCATCCAATCCTCTGACCGTAATGTGGTTGATCAAATGCTGACTGTTACTGAACAATATAAATTTGCCACTATCCTGCAATGGTTCTTCTTGTTAACCCCTATTTGTATTGGGTTAGGGATTCTCTTTTATGACAGATATCTTGTTCATCGTGCGGCTGTTTTAAAAGAACAAGTTGAAATGTTGGAAAGACTGTGGCGACAAAGTATAGAACAGTAACGAATTCACAATTCACTCTCTCAAATCACCAAAATTCCCATGACAGAACAACGCGAACAGCTATATTTTAATCTGATTGATGAGTTACTTAAATGTCCCAATGGTCATGAACCAGAAATTTTAGAATCTAAGCCAGAATTGATTGATTCGGGTTTAGTACAAACAATGTTACAAGTAGCAACTATGTTTGCCCATGAAGGCAATCAAGATGGTGCCCAATTTTTATTTTTTGTGGCGCGTGAGCTAGCTAAAGAACTGGGTTTATACCCGGAAGTTCCCAATACTGAAGTTGCAAATAAGGAGTAAAAATGCTGTTGACTTCAACGGATGCGGGACAAATAGCTTTAGAACTGCTGATGGCAGACTGGAATATTTCAGAAGAAAACAGAGAGTGGTTTAGAATCTTTAACTCGCGTCTGATTGGCGAGAGTTGGTACACTGTGGAATTAGGTATAGAAGGATTTCCAGATAGGTGGTTTCTTCAAGTATATGACAATGGAGTGTGTGACCCAAACTATACATTTATTTCACCGATGGGTGGTTCGGAAGGATTTACGGATTTTATAAATGTGCCGGATATCGTAGCAGAAGTCTTAGTTTGTGAACGCAATGCTCGATAATAATAATTAAAAATTCCAAAGCAAATATACTTAGCGGTTAGAAATCGCGGCTGCGCGGAGTCGAAATACAAGTCTGTATAGCTACGAATTCTATTCGCGAAGGCTAGGGGTATTCTAAGCTTTGATATTTCATTCAAAATAAAGATGCTTTACGCAAATCTGAGGTAATACCAAATAAGGTATACCTCTTTTTTTATTTAATATTTTATTTAAGTCTTATAGTCTATTTTGTCATATTTAACTGACAAATTTATGTTATATTAAATAGCGTGATGGACGCTACAGAAATATCAGTTCCAATGATTGCTGAAGATATCTTAGCCAAAGAATTCACAAGAGTCGTCAACCATTACTACCCGCAAGTTGGGGAATTGCTGGATGGGTGTTATGTGAAAGTCATCACCTGTTTTTGGGGACGACCTGCCAGACGCTTACAATATATAGGAATTTATTGCTCTGACGAAATGATTTCCTGTGTGCAAGCTCAAAAAGAAATACTCCGAGAAGTAGCAGACAACATGGGTCTAATGCAGGTAGTCTGCATGAATGCCAAGCGATTGTTGCGCGATCCGATGTCGAAGGTGAAACAGAACCATCCACGTCTATGGTTGGAGTTGCAGTGGGTTGCAACTTAATGATTCATCGGATTAATTGAGTTTGTAGTAAGCACTTTAGTGCTTAAATATTTGAGGACTAAAGTCCTCACTACAAACCTATCAAATGCGATAGACCACTAGAATAGCCAGCACCTACGGTGAGTACAAAGTATCAACGCAAGTAATGAAAACTGGAATTTTCTGCAATTACGATAATTATCACCAAGATGCTCGTCGTGCCATCTTTGAGCAAGTCGCGCTGGTAAAACAGGCAGAAAGCTTAAGTTTTGAAGAAGCCTGGGTGAGTGAGCATCATTTTAGTGAATCCAATCTCAGCCCGTCCATGTTGGTGTTAATGGCACACTTGGCGGGATTGACTTCAACTATCCAATTAGGCACTGCGGCGGTGCTACTGCCATTCCATAACCCGATTCGGGTAGCGGAAGATGTTGCCACTTTGGATAACCTGTGCAATGGACGATTATTATTTGGAGTTGCTAAAGGCGGCCCCTTTCCCGACCAAAATAAGCATTTTGGGACATTACCAAGTGAATCCCGTCCCAAGATGCTAGAGGCGATCGCATTGATTCAAAAGCTTTTATATGAAACTGATGTATCATTTAATGGGCAATATTATCAATGCGATCGCCTGACAATTTACCCAAAACCATTGCAGAGTAAAATACCAGTGTATGTTGCTACTGGCGGTGATGACGGCATCGAGTTGGCCGCTAAACATTCCTTCAGCTTGATGGGTGGACCGCCATTTTCTCTAGAGAGATTGAAGGATACTGTTGCCAAATATCGAGCCTTAAATTCTAGTGGTGCGGAAAACTTTGTGCTGGCACGCTTCTTTTTTGTTGGCAAAACATCTGATGAGGCAGTGAGTGAGGCGTTACCTTTCATCCGCAAATTTAGCCAAAAAATGAAAGCTAATTCGGCTGAAATATTGCAAAATAGTACGAATCCCAACCAAAAACCATTTGATCGCACAAACATTTGTTTCGATGAAGACTATTTGATTGAGAACTCAATTATCGGTGATGTGGAGACTTGTCGAGACAGAATCAAGAAATTTCAGGACGAATTAAATTTAGGTACGCTAGCACTCAAACCCTCGTCTTCTGATATGCAAAAAAACCTGGAGAGTTTAACGCGCTACAACCAAGAGGTGCGAAATTATGTCTTCTAAACTATACCTGCTTCCTCCCGATGATTTACCTCCCACTGAGGTAACGAAACAGGATGGAATGCTGCAAATGGAGCTAGAACAGTCTACTGGGAGATGCTTTTATCTAGCGTGCGATCGCATTACGCGAGTACTGTTATCTAATTGTCAGTGGTATCTCACAACAAATACTAGCATCCTAACATTAATTATTGACTGCCCTGACATATTATCTTACTGGCATATCGTCAGTAATATTCCCCAGTTGGGTAATAGGTTGGAGCGGTTTGCTAAGAATGGCAAAATTCGCGTTTATCCGCCATTTGGCAAAGGGATGCCGTTTGAAATCAGCGTAAATGAAATATCAGCTTATCGAGATTGGCTTTGAGGTAAATAGGCACGAATTGGGAATCACACAAAATATAGCTTATTCATTCTTATCGCTCTCTTCCACCCTGTACTCCTGTGCAGGGTGTTGCAATTTTTATATCTTATGTTACCCTATTACTAGTAGTTTTGTACTTCAATCTAAGTTGAATTGTCAAAGTTGTGCAAAGAATCTTTATAGAAAATTTTGGACCTATCAATAGATTTGAGGCTGATGTCAAGGATGTAATGCTCTTAATTGGCCCGCAAGCAAGTGGAAAAAGTACACTTAGTAAGTCAATTTTCTTATTTAAATCTATTAAAGATGAACTAAGCAAATTCATCTTGGATGTTAATAATGATCAGCTTAAGCAACCTATTAATGAGTTTTCAAAATATCTCAGAAAGAGATTTGTAGATTGTTTTGGTACAACGAAGCATATGCAGCCGTTTACTCTGAAATACTACTACTCTAATGAAAAAGAAATGACAATTTCTTTAAACCTTCAAGGTTATGTAGATGTAAATTTTAATTCCAGTATTAAAGATGATATGAATGTGATATTTAAGAGTGTGCGTAATTATAATGAAAGGGTATCAAGAAGTCAAACTCGCTATGTAACTCTAGATGAAACATTAGAAATAGACTTGGAAAAAATACTCTATCTCAAATCTATTAAATCACATATTGATGATTTATTTGAAGATACAAGAGCTACAGTATTTATACCATCTGGGAGAAGCCTAATATCAACTTTAGCCGATCAGCTTCAGGATATACAACCATATAGTTTAGATTTCTTTATGAAATCTTTTGTAGAGCGCATAAATCGATTAAAGCTTTCTTTCAGAGATACATTGAATCTATTAATTGAAGAGAGAGAGAGTTTGAGCAGTGAAGAAGCTAATCTAAATGAGGTCAAGTATGCTACTAGTATAATTAGAAAAATTTTGAGAGGTGAATACCGATTTGAACCTGATGGCGAGAGAATTTACCTAAATGACAAAGAGTATGTGAAACTACAATATGCTTCTTCAGGGCAACAGGAGTCAGTGTGGATTCTTTTACTTATATTTAAATATATCTTAGATGGAACAAGTGTCTTCATTGTATTTGAAGAGCCGGAAGCACATCTTTATCCAGAAACACAAAGTGATATAGTAGAACTTATTGGTTTATTAGCAAATATTAATAATAATCAAATAGTTGTAACTACCCATAGTCCATATATTCTATCGTCTTTTAACAATTTGTTATATGCTTATCAAATTGGTAGCAATAAGGTTGGTATAGAAAAAGAAGCTGTAGAGAGTATTGTAAATAGGAATATTTGGATTGATCCAAATCGTACTTCAGCTTACTTTGTCTCTGAAAATGACTGTGAATCAATCTTTGATGAAGAGCTTAAACTTATTAAAGCAGAAAAAATAGATAGTGCTTCCAGTATAATTAATAACAAGTTTAATAATTTGTTCAACCTCGACAACTGAATATTGAATATGTGTAACGATTTTTTTAGAAAAAGTGAATGCATGGACTATTGTGATACTAGAAAAACAATAGTTGTCAGAGATTCTGGTAATTCACAAGAATATAGAGTTATTAATGTCAGCAGTAAAGAGTTTTGCAAAATTAGGGTAGATAACTGTTTAATTAGAGAAGGAGAAAAATGTGACTATTTAATTTTGAATTGTCAAGATAGACTAGCTTTTTTTGTGGAATTAAAGGGGCAGGACTTGAAAAAAGCACTTGCTCAGATAAATTCATCTATTAGTATGCTTATGGATGAAATTCAGGATTTTAAAATTTATGCCCGTATTGTCTTGAATAGAACGCCAACCCCTGATATTAATAGTTCTATCGAAATTAAACTTAAGAAACGGCTCAAGAAACACAATGGTGACGATAGTCGTGAGTTTCTAAAGTATATGAGTCAGG
Organism: Nostoc sp.; assembly: GCF_054880495.1. Taxonomy (NCBI): domain Bacteria; kingdom Bacillati; phylum Cyanobacteriota; class Cyanophyceae; order Nostocales; family Nostocaceae; genus Nostoc; species Nostoc sp. The sequence goes on along the minus strand of NZ_JBTYKD010000354.1, from coordinate 22,721 downwards.
TTTTACAAGAAAGTATTTAAATAGTCGTTAATATTATCGGGTAATTAACCTCTGGGAAGTTTAATTTTTACTTTTTAAGAAATACTTCAATCTGTGGTAGTAGTCACGCGGTAATTACCGTTGACAAGTTTGTTATTTTTTCAGCTAGCCACGCATACCAATTCTCTAACCCAGCACCAGTAGTTGCAGAAACCTGAAAAATCTGAATTTTAGGATTTACTTGTTTAGCATATTCTATGCACTTTTGAACATCAAAATCTACATAAGGTAGCAAATCAATTTTAGTGAGAATCATTATGTCACTAGCACGGAATATATGCGGGTATTTTATCGGCTTATCTTCTCCCTCTGTAACCGAGAGAATCACGACTTTTGCCTGTTCTCCTAAGTCAAATAAGGCTGGACAAACCAAATTTCCCACATTTTCAATCATCACAACTGAATTCAGTGGCGGATTCAGTTGTTGTAAACCCCTATCTATCATTGATGCATCTAAATGACAGCCTGTTCCAGTGTTAATTTGAATAACTTTGCTACCTGTTTCTTTAATTTTTTTGGCATCGTTAGTAGTTTCTTGGTCGCCTTCAATGACACTAATAGATAATTGATGCTTTAAATCATTAATTGTGCGAGTTAAAAGAGTTGTTTTCCCTGCACCAGGAGAACTCATTAAATTTAATGCGAGAATATTTCGACCTTTAAACCATCCCCGATTTTGGGCAGCTATTAGGTTATTCTTTGCCAAAATATCCTGTTCTAAGGATATCGTTGTGCTGTGTATTTTGGCATGAATTTGAGACCCTTCTATCTGAGTGTCCTGACTGTGGGAATGAGTGATGAGAGTACCATCTGGTAAAGTGTGAGTATGATGATGATGGTTATGTTCAGCTTCACCTGTTTCTACATTGGTAATTTTAGTTTCGCCATCATCAGAACAACCGCAGGTTACACACATAATTCCTCTATTTCTATTTCTTTAATTTTCAGTTCTTCACCAGTAATTAAATCTAATTGCACGCTACCGCAGTTACAGATACCATAAGGTTTATCTAAAGCAATTTCTGCACCGCATTGGCGACATTTTGCTAAACCTGGGATTTCTAAAATTTCTAATGTCGCCCCTGCTAAAACTGTATCTTGAGTGCAAATATCAAAACAAAATCGGATAGCGTCGGGCATAATGGCTGAAAGTTTGCCAATTTCTAATAAAACTCGCTGCACTTTTGCGCCTTTGGCGTGTTCAGCTACAATTGCTACAATATTTTTAGTAATTCCAAGTTCGTGCATACTATAAAATCTATTAACAAATTCTTGGTAATTGTTCGCCTACTAACATATCAACAATTCTTTCAGCACCAAAAATTGTTTTTAACAATACTATACCTGGGGGTGAGGTAATAACTTCGCCGATAATACAAGCATCTTTACCTGCTGGGTGAGATTTCATGGCGGATAAAATATTATCAGCATTCTCTTTTGGAACCACCACTACTAACTTACCTTCATTAGCTAAATACAATGGGTCTAAACCGAGAATTTCACAAACTCCGTTGACTTCTTCACGCACTGGAATAGATTCTTCATAGAGACGAATTCCCACATTGGAACTGAGGGCAAATTCATTTAATACTGTAGCTAAACCACCGCGTGTAGCATCTCGCATAGCATGAACTTGGGGACATACCTGGAGAATAGTTTCTACTAAACTATGCAATGGCTGACAGTCGCTTTCAATATTAGTCTCTAAGGCTAATTCTCCACGGGCAATTAAAATCGCTGCCCCATGATTGCCTAATTCTCCATTAATTATTACGGCATCGCCAGGTTTAATATTATGGGCGGAAATCCTAATTCCTACGGGAATAATACCAATACCAGCAGTATTAATAAAGAGTTTATCGGCAGCACCGCGATGTACAACTTTTGTATCGCCAGTGACAATTTGAACACCAGCTTTTTTCGCGGCTTCTTTCATGCTGGCTGCGACACGCCGCAAGGTTTCTACAGGTAATCCTTCTTCTAAAATTACACTACAAGTTAGATATAAGGGTTTAGCACCGCTAACAGCTAAATCATTAACTGTACCGTTTACGGCTAATTCCCCTATATCACTACCGGGAAAAAATAACGGGTCTACAACATAGGAATCTGTAGTAAATGCGAGTCTGTCTCCTTGTTGTAGGAGAGGGAGTAAGTTAAAGCTGGCTTGGTCTTCTAGTTGCGAGAGAATTGGGTTATCAAAATTGCTGACGAAGATATCATCTATTAAATCACGCATGGCTTTACCACCGCTACCATGTGCAAGAGTTATATGAGTGTCTCTCACTTTACCTTGGCGGCGGCGGACTTGTTCCATTTTTTGAAATAGGGGATTTTGTATTGAGTTTGTGGGGGAAATATTCATATTAAAATTGAGGATTTTTAACGCAAAGGAACGCAGAGGGAAGCGCAGAGGTACGCAGAGTAGGATTAGTCTGAGGAGAAGCCGCAGGCGGGGAGAGGTTCTTGAGTTAGAGTGAATTTTGGTTTTTGGGCGATTGTTCTTTTGGCAATCGTTGAGAGTCGCCCATATTTGTAATAGGCTGCACAAGCACCTTCGGAAGATACCATGCAAGTACCAATGGGTGTTTCTGGTGTGCAAGCTGTACCGAATACTTTGCACTCCCAAGGTTTTAAGACTCCTTTGAGGATTTCTCCACATTTACAAGCTTTATGGTCGGCTACTTTGAGATTAGGAATGGTAAATTTAAGTTCGGCATCAAATTGGGCATATTCAGGTTGAATTTTTAATCCTGAATAGGGAATATCACCTAAGCCGCGCCAATCAAAACTATCTCGCACGGCAAAAACTTTATTTATGGCTTGCAGTGCTACTGTGTTTCCGCTTTTTTGGACAATTCGGTTATATTGGTTTTCGACTTCACAACGATTTTCTACTAGCTGTTGTAACAGCATCCAAATTGATTGAAGAATATCTAAGGGTTCAAATCCTGAGACGACTATTGGCTTATTATATTGTTGGGAAATAAATTTATAAGGGTCAGTGCCAATTACCATGCTGACATGACCAGGCCCAACAAATCCATCCAGTTGTAAGTCGGGATTATCTAATAATGCTTTGAGGGCGGGAATCACAAGGACGTGATTGGAAAACATACTAAAGTTATGAATTTCTTCGGCTGCGGCTTGCAGAATGGTGAAGGCGGTGCTGGGGGCTGTGGTTTCAAAGCCTAAGGCGAAGAAGACTACTTCTTTGTCGGGGTTATCTCTGGCAATTTGCAGGCTATCTAAGGGAGAGTACACCATACGAATGTCTGCACCTTGTGCCCTGGCTTGCAGTAAACTGGTTTTAGAACCGGGAACTCGCATTGCGTCGCCAAAGGTGGCAAAAATGACGTTATGATTTTGGGAGATTGCGATCGCATCATCTAATTTCCCCTTTGGCATAACACATACTGGACAACCAGGCCCATGAATTAGTTCAATGGCTTCGGGTAATATTTCTTCAATACCATATTTAAAAATTGAATGGGTATGTCCGCCGCATACTTCCATGATTTTGATGGGTTTTTCTAGCTGGTGGCATAATTTGGCGATTTCGCGGCATATCGCTTCGGCTTTTTCCGGTTCGCGGAATTCGTCAACATATTTCATAGGATGTGAGGAGTAATGAGTTTTATGTATCAGGTAATTTCGCTTTTGTGGCAGAAAGTTTTTTTAACGAACCGCAAAGGACGCAAAGGGCGCAAAGCAAGAAAGATATGAGTTTTAAACTCTTTCTCTGCGCCTGGAGCGTGAGACAGAAAAGGTCTATTATTTAAGTACTAATACCTGCTTGTGCTGCTGCTAATTCTTGGAAGAGTTGTAAAGTTTCTGCCGCTTCTTGTTCGTTAATTCGATTCATGGCAAAGCCAACATGCACTAGCACCCAATCCCCAATACAAGCTTCGGGGGGATGTTGTTCATCTACGATACAAGCAATATTTACTTGACGTTTAACACCACCAATATTAACTATGGCTAATTTATGGTCAACGTTGGTAATTTCTATAATTTGTCCGGGAATTCCTAAGCACATTTTTTTATTTTTCAAGATAAACGTAGACCCGAAAGTGACTTGCCGCAGAGAACGTAGAGAGAATGATATTGAGGATAATTTTGTTAAAATCTCAATAACAATTGATTAATTGTGCGGCTGCAATAACTACTTGTCCTAATGATAACCCGCCGTCATTAGCTGGAACTAAGCTGTGAGTGAGTACTTTTATTCCTAATGTTTGTAATCCTTTGGTAACTTGCTCTAACAATATACAATTTTGAAATACTCCTCCTGTTAGAGCTACCTGATTAATCAGATTTTCTTGACAAAGACGCTTAACCATCTCCACAATCGCATTCGCTAAACCTTTGTGAAATTTGGCAGCCATAACTGGTTGTGGAATCTGCTGCTGTAAGTCATGGAGCAAGGCTTGCCACATTGGGCGCGGGTCTATACAATAAATACTATCTGAAAATATAAAATCAAAAGGGTATATTGGCGTTTCTTTATGATTATTTAAGCTGCTAACATCTATTATAGCTTCCATTGCGATCGCAGCTTGTCCTTCATAGCTACATTCATCAGGGCAAATACCGATAGCCGCCGCCACAGCATCGAACAACCGCCCCACTGAGGAAGCTGGAGGTGAGTTAATACCTTTCTCTATAAGTTGATTGAGTAATTTTAATGGTTTTTTATTCAGAAATTTGACGATTTCTAAATCAGCATATTGCTGTTGGCAATTATCCCAAAGTTTAGCAGCTATTAATTGGGTATACGTATTACGCCAAGGCTGATAAATTGCTTGTTGACCACCAATCATTGCTACTGGTTTAAATGTTGCTAGTCGCTGAAATTTACGGTAATCTGCTAAAAGAAATTCTCCGCCCCAGAGTGTACCATCATCACCGTAACCTAAACCATCTAAAGCAATGCCTAATACTGGAGGCGAATTTAGAGGAATACCATTTTCTGCCATGCAAGCGGCGATATGCGCGTGATGATGTTGGATTTGATGAACTTTGATTTGATTTGTATCTGCGAGTTCTTTACCAAGTTTGCTTGAGAGATATTCAGGATGTTTATCAATTGCGATTACTTCTGGTTGATGTTGAAATAAATTAAAGTATAAATTTAAAGAGTCTTGGTAAGCATTGAAAGCCGCAGCATTTTCTAAATCTCCCATGTGTTGAGAGAGAATTGCTTCTCCTTCACGCAACAGGCAAAAGGTATTTTTTAACTCACTGCCCATTGCTAAAATTTGCGGCAGATTGTGAAATCCCGGTGGTAAACTAATAGCTGCTGGTGCATATCCTCTGGCACGGCGAATTGTTTGAACTTTATCGCCGACAACCTGTAAAACTGAATCATCTACGCGATTAATAATCTCCCGATTGTGAAGGAGAAAATAATCAGCGATTGTCCCTAATTTTTCTCTTGCCTCGTCATTATCAATAGATTGCGGTTCATCGGCAAGATTGCCACTTGTTAAAACAATTGGGCGATTCATCCGCCGAAGAATTAAGTGATGTAAGGGCGTATAAGGTAGCATGAAACCGAGTGTATTTTGCCCTGGTGCAACTGACGATGCAATATGAAGAGAGTGAGGAGTTAGGAGTGAGGAGTTAGGAGTGAATAAATTTTCTGCATCTCCGTCTCTTCCTTTTACCTGTAGTAAAACAATTGGTGCAGCAGAACTTGTCAATAATTCTTTTTCTTTAGCGTTGATAGTACAATATTGTTCAATTACTTCAATATCTCGCGCCATTAAAGCAAAGGGTTTATGATAGCGTCTTTTGCGCTGACGCAGTTTTTCTACAGCAGTTTCTTGTGTTGCATCGCAAGCTAGATGAATACCACCTAAACCCTTAATTGCGACAATTTCACCCTTTTGCAACAGCGTACAAACTGCATCAACATCATCTAGCATGGAGAACATGGAAGCAGTAACCGATTTACCATCGGCGCGTTCTAACCAAGCTGTGGGACCGCAAGCATGACAAGCGACAGGTTGGGCGTGAAAACGGCGATTTTCGACATCGTGGTATTCCTTTCCACATTCTGAACATATCGCAAATGCAGACATACTGGTATTGCATCTGTCATAAGGAATGGCACGAATAATACTTAGGCGAGGACCGCAATGAGTACAGTTAGTAAAGGGATAGCGATAATAGCGGCTAAAGGGGTTAAATATTTCTTGTTGACATTGCGGACAAGTGGCTGCATCAGGGGTAATTTCTGTTTTAATGGCATTACTGACACTAGGAAGAATTACAAAATTATCAAAGTTAAATTCACCTTCATAAATAACTCTTGTTAGTTGATTAATTCTTGCCAACGGTGGACATTCTGTTTGCAATCTAGCAACAAATTCGGTTATTGCTTCCTCACTACCAGATACCCTAATTAAAACACCTTGGCCATCATTACAAACATCTCCATGCAAATTGCAGGCTTTAGCAAGACGATATACAGTAGGGCGAAATCCTACTCCTTGAACAGTACCACGAACTCTAATTTCTTCAGTCGCCATAAAAATTTGACTTTCCAAAATTACGAATTACGAATTAATTAAACTGCCACAGCAAAACTCGGTTATTTCCAGAATCAGCGATTATCGCCGTATTGCCACAAATTTTTATGCCATAACACCAATTTAAACTATCTCGTTTTGGCAGTCCAAAATTACGATTTTCACCTTTACTTTCAAAATTTATTTGTCCTGCAAGCGCATTCGCCGCCGCACCTTGCAGTGATAAAATTAATTCTGGGTTTCTCCATCCTAACAAACGAGAATTAGCAGTATCTGCAACTACTAACCAATCCCCAGCCACTCCTACACCATAAGGCATACTCAAACTACTAGCACTAGGATAATAAACTCCTTGATTCATTTCCACACAATCAAAGTTTTTTTGTCCTAAAACCACTGCACAAGGGGTATTATTTTCTGTTGGCATTCCCTGCCAAATCATTACTCGGTGATTACCTGCATCGGTGACAACCAAATTCTCTCCCCAAAAGGTGATATCGTGACACCAACGCATACTCGCTGCGGTTGGAGAATCACCGCCGTTTTCATTGCGAGATATCATATCTGGTTGTCCCAAAACTAAATCAGCCGGTTGACCATTTTCTGTTGGTAATTGATGCCAAATTAATATCCTTCGATTACCAGTGTCAGCAATAAATAGCTGTCCTTGATGATAGAAAACGCCATAAGGCCAGTGCATTGTATTAGCAGATGCTGCTTGATTGCCTCGATTTGGTTCATTATCTGTAAAATTAACTTGCCCTAACACCAAATCTGCTGGAACATTGTTATCTTCTGGTAAGTTTTTCCAAATTAAAACCCGATGATTCCAAGAATCTGCTACAGCTAATCCTTCGCCGCAAGCACAAATCCCCGTTGGTACACTTAGGGTTGCTCTTCCTGGTGTACTTTTAGCATTTTGTCCTTCATGATAAAAGTCAGGTTGTCCAATTACCCAATCAGCCGGTTGACTATCTCTAGTGGGTAAATTTCGCCATCCTAATAATCGATGATGTCCGGTATCTGATACCCATAATGGGCCTGTTTCTGATAATAAACAACCAGCACGAGGACCGAACATTATTGTGGGACTGGGTGCTACAGGTATGACTAATTGTTGTGGTTCAATAATGTTACCTAAAATTATCTCTGCACCTTGAGGTGATAGAGGTAAAGATTGAGAAATTTCTGTTGCTTCTGGCGGTAATTGTAATATAGGATTAGTTGTGATTGGGATATCCATGAACCGCAGATAGACGCTCATAATAATTTAAAAACATTAATGTTGATTAGTATGTAGCAACATTAACAATTTTGCATTGTGTTTAGATTTCAAATTAAGTTAAAACTTTTCAAAAGTTTTGGTATTAATTAATCTTAAAGGATTCTGGCTAACCTTCAGTAGCTTTTGGTACAGACCGATATTGATTATAAGTGCGTGATGTACCGAAATGAGAAAGCAATATACCTTTTTGCTTGCGGAATCTACTGACATAAATGTGCGATGTACTGAAATGAGAAAGTCAAATGGCATTTTGAAAAAGTAATATGCCTTTTTGCTTGCGGAAAACACCCAAATGAGAAAGTTAAATGGCATTTTGAGAAAGTAATATGCCTTTTTGCTTTCTCAAAACACTAAAATCAATAACTGAATTACACAAATGAGAAACAATTCAGGTATTTTGCTTGCACAAAACACTAAAATGAATGGGCGAAGTACTGAAATGAAAAAGCAAAATAGCCCTGATTTCCTAATCACCAAGTATATTTGCTGAGATGTTACCTTGGCATCATCATTTTTGCAGTTTCACAAAAACCTTATCGTCTTTAATCTTTAGTGGATATGAATGAAGTGAAACATCAGGTGCAGTTAAGCATTCACCTGTCTTTAACTTGTACTGAAATCCGTGGGAAGGACAGGTAATAATACCATTTTCAACATTACCCTTTTCTAAGGAAGATCCTAAATGACTGCAAGCATTATGGTAACATTTTACTGTAACACCTTGACGATGTAGAATCAGGGAATTACCAGCAATTTGTACTGCCAACACACTAAATTCAGGAACTTGATCAATAGTCGCCACTTTTATCCAAGTAGAAGTTATTTTTGAAGAAAAGGGACTGATTAAACTGGAATTCGTGTTGTTAACAGTAGGGTTGTTATTGACTGCAACTACTTTGGTAATTTCAGGACAATGGTTTTTGATTGCCTGTTCTACTCCCTGAGATAAAGTCAAAGTAGAAGCCGGACAACTGCTGCAAGTTCCGATTAATCTGACTTCTACTGTATCTGGTGGCTTAATTGCTACTAGTTCTACATCCCCATTATGGCTTTTTAAACCTGGGCGAATTTCTTGAAGGGCTGTCTGAATGCGTTGTGCTAATGGTGGCTTTGGTGGTTTGACTAGCTCGTGATACAGTAGCACTGCATACACGACTTCATCAGCAACCGCATGACGCAAAGCTGACATTGATTCTTGTTTTAGGTTTTTAATCAAACTAGTCAATGCAGCTTTATGCAAAGCTTCAATTGCTCTTTTTAAGCCTACTGCTACACACCGTTGGCTTTCATCCCACTCGGATATAATTGCCTCAAACCGGTTGATTTCTTTAACTAATTCTTCAAGGTTGGACATGGGGGAGAAGAATTTTATATTTTATATTTTGGACTTCGACTTCTCTACGAGACGCTACGCGAACGCTCAGTCGAACGATTTTGGATTGAACAATCTTAAGACTTACGCACTGTACAAATTAATCATGCTATGCTTTTACTAAAATAGGTTGTTTCCAGCTGTGATTAATCATTACTTTGATGCTAAATAGATCCGTGCTGTAAGGGTTTAGCAATGCTCATTGGTGTCAACTTAAGCTTTAAAACCTCGTTTCTAGCCTCTAGCTGGAAATGCTAATCATTGCGGCTCTTTTCAAGTCAAGAGGCGGCAGCCCTCGCATTAGGCATTCCCAGTCGGAGACTCTTAAGGAGACATTAGGCTTTTTACTTCATTTTAAAATCTTTAAGGAGAAATGGCATAATCATGCCCGTCAATAAACTAGATAATGTTATTGGTAAGTAGAAGGGAATTGGGGCTTGTGCGAGTAACACTAGCAGTAAGAAACCTACGGCAATACCAATAGTAGTTTGCTTGACAAAATACATCGGGTCGCGTAATAGCTTTCCTTTAAAAAATAACTTGACAGAAAACCACCCTATCTCTAACATATTTTCTCCTAATAGTTTGTCAGCCAATTTAAAACAGCCAGCCCTAAGATGATGGCGGGAATTGCACCAGCAGGGGCAAATAATGCACCAAGCATTGCTGAAAACTGATAGCCTATATCTTTTCCAGCTAACAGCATTCCACCAATTGCACCGCTGACCATAGACAAGGCTGTTGCTATGATTACCCACACGAATTCTGTTGCTATGTTCAAGTCGCCATCTGCTAAACTGGTGAGAAAATTTATCACACCTGAGTTTGTTAAAATATCTCTCATGCTGTTTTGTTCTCCTGATTAGTAATTAGGGATGAGCAAGAATAATTAATGCTCAATGCCCTATTTTGTATTGCCTATTTCTGCTTCCACATCTTGTAGCGCTTGGGCTACTACTTCTACTTGTCCAATTTGTTGGTATTTTGTAAATATTTCTAAAGCGTCTTGATAGTAGATACGCGCTTGCAAAAGATTTTTAGGATTACCAGCTTCTGGTTTTTCCTGGTCGTCTGGTAAGTTAAATAGCGCGTTGGCTTTGTTAGAAATTGTATTAGCGTACTCTAGAGGTGTATCTTTGGAATTACGCACTTTTAGCGCCTCATTGTAAGCTGCGATCGCTCTTAAATTATTCTCCACAGGATGGGAACTAACTAAATATTGCAAAGCGTTACCCAAGTTATTTTGCAACATCGCATATTCTCTGGGATGATCAATCAAATTAATATGCTTTAATGCCACCTCAAATGATTGCACTGCTAACCCTTGACGCAAGTATTCCCGTTCTGATGCTAGGGGCATAGAAAGGTAAGCGATCGCAATATTGTTATATAAAATCGCGTATTCTTGGGGGTAATTTTCCCAAGTAAACACCCGCAACGCTTCATGATAAGCTTGGATGCTGTCGGTTATCCGTGCCAAATTGAATGGTACAAGCGACTGCAATACCAGCCCAAAATTCATTTGCGTCTCTGCTACTTCCTCTGGTGAAGCTAATTGTTGTAAAGTTGGAAGGGCTTCTTCATAACCGACTTTCGCTTGCAGAAGCAGTTGGTAGTCAGCATCCGGTATTGCTTGTAACGTCCCTGCCATCCCTACTTGAGACCTGGCTTTCAGTAGCGGATACTCCTCACCACACATCTCATAAGCCCGGTAATATAAACCAACTGCATTCCGTAAATCTTGGGCAGCTTTGGGCTTTTTTTGAAAACCCTGTGCTATCTCAATCAGCATTTGGATTTTTTCCTCTGCTGTGGCTGACTCCGATGCAACAGCCGCTAACGCAGCCTTCACCGCTGAATCTGTAATGCTGGGGGTCATAACTCTGCCGTACTCTAGCCAATTGGGAATTGAGTCTGCCAACGCCCACGAATGATCAAGATACGCTGAGAGCATCTGATCACGGGCCATACTGATTTACGCAGGCTTCGAGTCCTTTAGGCGGAATTTCCCCTTTTTGTCTGAGACTAGGGCTAAGGATTAGGGACTAGGGAAAAAGTTAACCCCATGCCCAATGCCCAATCAATTGTTTTACTATAAAACATCCTATTTCTAAAATTCTAGGGGGTAATTGCCAATATTAATGTCAGTTTTAAACACCTTGTGATTCGATGGCAAAGTTGGGTGTGTCATCTGCGTAGGCGTGGCCCGTCGTAGACATCGCACACCGAAGTGTAAAATATGTTTATCAACTGTAAAACAAGCTCCCTTGAAAACAGACAGTATCTTTTATCGCATCTTTCAAAGTATCCCCAGCACTTTCTTTGAACTGATTAACCAACCGCCGCAACTAGCTAGTGCTTATCAATTTTCTTTAGTCGAAGTCAAACAACTGGCGTTTAGAATCGATGGTGTATTCCTGCCAAATGCAGCAGAACTACCCATCTATTTTGCCGAAGTCCAATTTCAGCCAGATAAAAAATTCTACTCACGTTTATTTACCGAAATCTTTAACTATCTCGACAAAACTGAATTAACCAACAATTGGCGTGGTGTTGTCATCTTCCCGAATCGCAGCGTTGATACTGGAGATACCGAAAGATATACAGAATTACTCAACTTACAACGAGTGACTCGCGTCTATCTTAATGAATTAAGCTCAATTGAGACATCATCAATCGGCATAGAGACAGTTAAACTAATCATCGAACCCGAATCAACTGCGACAAGAAAAGCTTTAGAGATAGTCAACAGTGTCCGACAGCAAATTCCAGATGTCGCTACTACTAGAGAAATTATACAATTGATAGAGACGATATTAATCTACAAGTTGCCGCGATTGAACCAAGAGGAGATAGGAAAAATGTTTGGAGCAAATGAGTTAAAGCAAACTAGATTCTACCAAGATGTTTTTGAAGAAGGTAGACAAGAAGCTAAGTTAGAAGTGATACCCCAGTTATTAGCGTTGGGTTTAAGTATTGAGCAGATCGCTCAAGTGGTAGGTTTGGACGAACAACTTGTTAGACAAGCTGCACAACCGAAATCCTAAAACAATTGATATATAGCTGACGGGGCGCAAGACTTTGCACCCCGATATTTCGCTGTATTTGACTCAGTTATTGCATTAAAATCTGACGGCTTAAAATACTGATCACCTCACCTGCATATAGCTATTGTAGTAATGGACTCCAGTCTTTAACATTTGCATAGCCAATTAACCTTACCCCGATAAAGCTGTGCTTTAAGCTAAACCATATCTAGTTTGCATATCTAAAATGTATATAACTCTTGTGGGGTGGGCATCTTGCCCACCCTAATTATGCAAGTTAAATGTGTAACAGCTTATCTCCCCTCTCCGTGAGTTCGGCGAGGGGCTGGGAGTGAGGTTTTGATATGATCTACTTCATGAACCTGGAAACCGCTATTAACGTCAGGAGTTAAAAACAAAAGGCAATTTAATTTATGCTATTATTTTATTTGTTAAATGTGTTACATACATAACAGACATAACCTTTTAAATTAATCTTGATCGGATTTCAGTTATTGTTAATTATTAATTCTTTTTTAAGGATAGTGAATTGAATAAAAAAATATCTTAGAATTGAAAAATAAATATTGATAAGCAGGTGAGACTTTACAAGCATTATCACCTACATCATGCATGGTAAACAATAGAAAAACGCATAGCCAATGACTAACGTACTATGGCTACAGGGTGGTGCTTGTTCAGGCAACACTATGTCATTTCTCAACGCTGAAGAACCGACAGTCTGCGATTTGATTGCCGACTTTGGCATTAACTTACTTTGGCATCCCTCCTTGGGACTGGAACTAGGCAACAATTTGCAAACACTGCTGCGAGATTGCATTTCTGGTACAATTCCCCTAGATATCTTGGTATTTGAAGGTAGTGTTGTCAACGCCCCCAACGGCACAGGCGAATGGAATCGGTTTGCCGATCGCGCCATGAAAGATTGGTTAACAGACCTCGCCAAAGTTGCTAAATTTATCGTCGCCGTGGGAGACTGTGCCACATGGGGAGGAATTCCGGCGATGTCACCCAACCCCAGCGAATCGGAAGGTTTGCAATTTCTCAAACGTCAAGAAGGCGGCTTTTTAGGTAAAGATTTTTTATCGCAAGCCGGATTACCTGTAATTAATATACCTGGATGTCCCGCACATCCCGACTGGATTACGCAGATATTAGTTGCGATCGCTACTGGGCGCATAGCAGACATTGCTTTCGACGAACTAAATCGTCCGCAAACCTTCTTCAACAGCTATACCCAAACAGGTTGTACCCGTAACATTCACTTTGCCTACAAAGCCTCAACGGCCGAATTTGGTCAGCGCAAAGGTTGCTTATTCTACGACTTGGGTTGTCGCGGCCCCATGACTCATTCCTCTTGCAACCGCATCTTATGGAACCGCGTTTCTTCTAAAACTCGCGCTGGAATGCCTTGTTTAGGTTGTACAGAACCAGAATTTCCTTTCTTTGACCTCAAACCGGGAACCGTATTCAAAACCCAAACAGTCATGGGAGTTCCCAAAGAATTACCGCCAGGGGTGAACAAAAAAGACTACGCCTTACTAACAATGGTCGCCAAAGACGCAGCACCACCTTGGGCAGAAGAAGACTTTTTTACAGTTTAGGGCATTGGGCATTGGGCATGAGGCATTGGGCATTGGGCATTGGGCAATTCAATTTTGGATTTTGGATTGACGATAGCGGAGCGTTAGCGAGTCCGCGAGCGTCTTTTGGATTAAATTTCAATTTAAAATCTAAAATCTAAAATCTAAAATTCTTACTCCCCACTCCCCACTCCCCTTAACAATTAAAGGAGAAAAGAATGGGAATTCAATCATTAGATATATCACCCGTCGGTAGAGTTGAAGGCGATTTAGATGTCCGAGTTGATATTGAGAATGGGCGGGTAGTCAACGCCTGGACACACGCCGAATTATTTCGCGGATTTGAAGTTATCCTACGCGGTAAAGATCCCCAAGCCGGATTAATTGTCACGCCTCGCATTTGCGGCATTTGCGGCGGTTCTCACCTAACTTGTGCATCTTGGGCATTAGATACAGCTTGGGAAACTGAAGTTCCCCGCAATGCAATTTTAGCCAGAAATATCGGTCAAATTGTCGAAACAATTCAAAGTATACCCCGCTATTTTTACGGACTCTTTGCGATTGATTTAACCAATAAAAAATACCGCCATAGTCGCTTTTATGACGAAGCTGTTAAACGCTTTGCGGCTTTCACTGGTAAATCTTACGAAGTAGGCATCACAATTTCCGCTAAACCTGTAGAAATTTATGCACTATTAGGCGGACAATGGCCTCATTCCAGCTACATGGTTCCCGGTGGCGTGATGTGTGCCCCTACTCTCACAGACATTACCCGCGCTTGGGCAATTCTAGAATATTTCCGCACCAATTGGTTAGAACCAGTGTGGTTGGGTTGTTCTTTAGAACGCTATGAAGAAATTCAGACTTATGATCACTTCATGGAATGGTTAGATGAAGACCGAAATCATCGAGATTCTGACTTAGGTTTTTATTGGCGCATGGGTTTAGATATCGGTCTAGATAGATATGGTGCTGGTGTTGGTAAATATGTCACTTGGGGATATTTAGCCCATGAAGATAAATACCAAAAGCCGACTATTGAAGGACGAAATGCGGCAATGATTATGAAAAGTGGAGTGTACGACAGCTTCGCAGACACTCACACCTTAATGGATCAGTCATTTACCCGTGAGAATACAACTCACTCCTGGTACGATGAAGGAACAGCAGACATTCATCCTAGCGATCGCATCACTAAACCCACAGCAAATAATACCAAAGACTTCGATAACGCCTACTCTTGGTCGAGTGCAGTCCTTCACAAAGACTTCGGACGTTTGGAAGTTGGCGCCTTAGCGCGTCAGTTAGTTGCAGGTGGTAAACATGGCGAATCTTGGCAACACTACGACGGCTTGATCCTCGATGTCTTCAAACAAATGGGTGGTGCTAGTATTCATGTGCGTCAGCTAGCACGAGTTCACGAACTTGTCAAGTTATATCGTCAAGCCGAACATTGTTTACGCGAATTCAAGTTAAACGACCCTTGGTATATCAAACCCACAGAAAAAGATGGACGCGGTTGGGGTGCAACAGAAGCAGCGCGGGGTTCCTTATCTCACTGGGTGGAAGTAGAGGGCGGTAAGATTAAGAATTACCAAGTGATTGCCCCAGGTACATGGAATATCGGCCCTCGTGATGGCGAAGGAATCCGCGGACCCATTGAAGAAGCTTTAATTGGGACACCCATTTACGATTCTAGCGATCCGGTGGAAGTTGGTCATGTGGCGCGATCGTTTGATTCATGTTTGGTGTGTACAGTTCATGCTCATGATGCTAAGACAGGTGAAGAGTTAGCGCGTTTTCGGACTGCTTAAGTTTAAACGCAAAGTGGCGCGAAGGTAAGCGCGGAGGTACGCGGAGAATTTTCTATCGTACCTCTATCTTACTTTTAGATAGTAGTACAGCACTTTGCAGGTAAATTAAGTACACATCTTAATATGATAAATCTTGTGGGGTGGGCATCCTGCCCGCCCTTGTGTACCGGCTCAGATAGAAGAAATGACGCTTGTGAGTGCCGATTCGATGTTTAATAAGTATGACATTTCCCTACTTTGGGCAGCCAAATCTTAATGCCTACGGCTGGCTACACCTACGTATTGGCCATTTCGGCGAGTCCATTTGCTATTTCGGCGATCGCTCCACCAACTCTTTTAATCTGAGAGCTTGTTTGAAAAGTAGAGTTTTTGCAATGCCCAATCCCCTTTATTCAAAACTCGTAGTGTAACACACTAAAACTTATAGAAACAGTGCGTTAGGCTTGCGTTAATGCACTTCAACAAAACAGAAATTTACACGGTAAGCTTGTGTCTGATTTAGCGCTACACGAATATCTCCCTCGCGTTCCTGATGCAGCATTGCAAGAATTCATCGAATGGTGCGTTTTAGAGCAGGCAAAAGCCGCAGAATGCAACTTTACTCCAGATAGAAGTAAGTTAGATAACTTGCCACCAGCAGAATATATTCCGAAACTTGTTGATCAGTTCATGAAAGTTAAACCAGACCCAATTAAAGCAGGTTTAGTATCAGCGATCGCTGGTAAAGAAGCTGACAAACATGGTTTATCCGGTTTAGCGATCGTAGCTGATTTTGTATCTCTTTATGTCAAGTATTTAATTCCTAAAGAGGGAAGTACTAGAGAAGAGGCTGAAGAATTGTTAACTAAAGCATCACAACATCAGTGTGAGAAACTTACTGAAATTGCCAAGAAACATGGTGTAGAGTTCTAGTTTACTGCTGATAACTTAGTTCTTCAGAGGCTTTGCCTATATTATTAGTCAGAGCCTCTGTTTTAATCACTGCTGATTGCCTGAACTACAGCCTACTCAATACCAGTACTCATACATTGGTTCATAGCCGAGTTTTTCATACAGATTGCGAGCTGGAATATTTGCCTTGACTACCTGTATATAAGAAAAGATTGTATTCCTGGTGGCGTAACCATACTAGGTAAGATTTTACTACTACATGCAGGCGGCAAATAATTGGAGAGCAAAACTTATCGTAATCAGCGCGAAGCCAATACTTCCACATGATTTCCAGAACCATGTGTTTAAAGTTGGTTCGTACCCAAGTTTGACACCTCTCTCGCTAAACCGTGAGCCAGTGCGCCAACTATCGAGAAAGGCGAGAGAGGCACCTATGAACCCGAAAACTAGACCTACGAGATTAAGAATTTTGACCATCAAATTTGAAGTGTAGGTAGCACACCTAACTATTTATTTAACTACTCCTATACGGTCTAACACACTGCCTATAGTGTTATCCAGCACTAAGCAGCAGATGAGTACTCCTGTCTAGTACAGCTTGGCGGAAGTAAGGAGACCATTAAAAGCTACGAAAATTTGGCTGACCGCAAGGCTTAAAAATGATATGTGTATTTACGCCGCATGGTACTAAAATGTTAAGCCGCACTCAGCAGTCTAACATATCAAAATTTTGAATACTGTTATTAGTGGTCTAATACCGCCTTAAATTATGCTTTAACTCATGTATTTATCGATGACAGTGCTTTTGCAACTCATTAAAGTAATTAAATATTATCCGATGCTAACTATTATTGGTTGCGGCAATCTCAATCGCAATGACGACGCAGTAGGCGTAATCATCGCCCAACGCTTAGAAAAATATCTAGCTGAAAACCCTGATCCTCATGTGCGAGTATATGACTGTGGCACCGCCGGGATGGAAGTAATGTTTCAAGCTAGAGGTAGTAAACAATTAGTAATTATTGATGCAAGTTCAACTGGTTCTGAACCAGGTGCTGTGTTTAAAGTTCCAGGAAAAGAACTGGAAGCTTTGCCAGAACCTAGTTATAACTTGCACAATTTTCGCTGGGATAATGCTTTAGCCGCCGGACGAAAAATTTTTCAAAATGACTTTCCCGAACAGGTAACAGTTTATTTAATTGAGGCAGCAAATCTTGATTTTGGACTGGAGTTAAGTCCTGTTGTCAAATATTCTGCCGATTTGGTTTTTGAAGAAATAACCGCACTTATCAGCCAGAATAATGAGTCGTAATTTTGAATTCTTAACTCCTGTACAGACACGATTAATCGCGTCTCTCCAAACTCTTAACTATTTTCTTAAGCCCAATCCCGATAAACCGAAAGTTCATCTACCCTCATTTCAAAAGGTACGCCTTGACTCTCTGGTGGACAAACACGGATTTTAGCACTGCTAACAATTCCATGTAGCAATGTCCCCATTGGCACAATTTTTTGCAGAATCCGCCAATTAGTAACTTGATCGGGACATTCAATTACCAATGTTAGAGCATTGGCATGGGTTGTAACATACCATCGACAATTAGATAGAAGATTTTGAATAGTGCGATCGCAAGCGTCATAAAAGTATCTACTAATAGAATACTCTAGTTGCTGCCGCAGTATAATATCTGCCGATGTCGGTTGTATAGGATGTGAGTCATCACCATTAAAGTAATACGTCTTTCTAAGCATCTCTCTTTAGCTTCCTACTTATCTTCCAATTACCATTCGATAAAGCACATCTTTATTTGTTTCTAATAATTGCTGGGTTTCTTCATCATAATAAGCACCAATTCCACTACACTGAATTCCCAAATAATTACTAGTTAAATAAAGCCTCTGTCCGAGAAAACCAGCTATTTGCATAGCAGTTTGATAATTTAAATAATTTGACACAAAAAATAAAGTTACAGCGCTATCTTTAGCAATAGCCTGATTAATACATAAGTAACCCGTCTTTTCACTAAAATTACCCGTCTTAACCAGATACGTACCTTTATATAAGCCAGGTGTCATTCCCTCTACTCGATGCACCACTGAGTAAATTTCTATTTGCTCATAGTTTTCTGTCGGTATTGGCTGCTGAAGTTGCTGCACTATATATAAATAATCTTCTTGAGAAATAGACTCTTTCCGGAAACGTCTAATAGAACATCTATCCCAAACTGTGTGATAAAATTTATCCTTATCAAAGTAAAATTGAGGATACTCTAATTTCTGCTGGTGACTCTTTTGGAGAGTAGTTGCTTGATAGGCATCTTCAATAAATTGATTAGATTCAAAATAATCAGTACCGCAGACAAAAGGAACTTTCAGCCTTAAGCGTCTGATTTTTTTGTCTTGTAGTTCTCCTGACACCGCACAAGCAGTAATAAACTCTTTATTCTCAAATCCCAAATCGGAATTGAGTGCGAGTTTATCAAAGTCAAAAATTAGTTGTATATCTCGGTTGTGGAGAAAAGCTGAAGCTGCAACAGCACCTAAATGGTGTCCGCTATCTAATAAGCAATATCTCATGCTTCTATTTTGATATTTCCAGCTAGACCTATAATAAACACAACTAATTAAAAAGATGAATCCGTTGATACTTTTCCCCAGTATAATATAACTCTCTAACCCATCATCAATTAATTCATAGATGAGAGTTAGACAATTATTCTCAATTTCTAGATGATATATACCATCTACTATTCCCTCAACCCCGCGAACCTGTACGTAAACTTCCGTAGGATACAAAGCGCCTGCTGATGGATTGACTCGCAGTGTATAAAAGCTATCTTTATACACTTTTTCCAGTGTTATCGTACTAGTTAACGAGATAAAAGAATGAACAGGATTATTGAGATTTAATTTCACTCTCCGATAAAATTTTGGATAAACTTTAAATGGAGATGGCTGTGTTGAAGCATCTACATAATTTGGATCAAGCTGTACCGATAAGTAAGAATGCTTCGTAGCGTCATGATAGGCTTTGCCCGATATCTTACTTTGTGGCATTTTTAAGTATCCTTAAAACTTCTACGTTACTCGCAAAATCGATGGCTTTATAGTCGTCTAAGTTTTTAAAAGTTAAGTTAGGATGGTGCTATAAAAGTAACTTGACGACTTCTGTCTTTCCGGCTGAGGCTGCATATATTAAAACAGTTGCACCGTTATCATTTTGGTTGTCAATATTAATCTTGACAGCCAGCAGTAAATTAATTAAATCGTAGTGATTACCAAAACAAGCAAACCACAAAACGTTGTTGCGTAGGCGTAGCCCGCCGGAGGCATCGCTATTTTGAGCATTAATATCCACACCTACATCAATCAGTTCTTTAACGACTGCATAAACTCCCTCTCTTGTCGCTTTCATCAAAGCTGTATCACCATTTTCACCTCGCTGATTTAAATCCTCAGGACTATAGTCTTTTGCTATTAGCCATTGGGTTGTTGCTTTACTCAAATCTTGACTGCTTAATTGACTCATACTTCTTCTTTAAATGTCACAAAAATAAGTAACTTTCAAGCATAAATTTGCTTGTAAAACTTAATGGTGGGCAATGCCCACCATTATTTAAAAATACTATATGAATAGCTGAACTCTAGTAGTTAACCAAAGCAACTTTGCTAGATATTCAAAAATTTGGGAATCCGAAAAAGTCTTTCCTTACTTCCTACTCCCCGCGCTCACCCAGCAATTTTCGGTTACTCAAAGTACTAATAGTTTATCAAGCTAACTTTGCTTAGTACGTACTAAGTACTTCAGTGTCTAACACAACGACTAAAGTCCTGACTACAAACTTATTTACCCAGCATAGTTAACTTGACAGACTACTAAATTGACTTTCAACAATTTAGCTTAGTTATATATTATCACTCCGATAATTTAGAATTATGAATCATTTATAAAGATCCCCAAATATATCTCCGAAAAAATCTTGAAATACACTCAAAATGCAGCATTTTTTTACCTCATTTTCAGTCGGAGACTGGGAATGCCCCTTACTAACGCCAGAGCCGCAATGAGCAGTATTTCCAGCCAGATGCTGGAAACCACGTTTTATATGAATTAGTTTGAATCTTGTGTTTAATAAAACAGAGAGATGACGCTGAGATTTCCTTTATATACCTGACAGTCATTAAGAAATATTAAATGATTACCTTTTTCAACCAAACTGTGCTTAAAATTGTGCTATTTTATTTAAGTATAAGTAAGACAGAGACAAAAAATGGAAATTAGCGCTCGGAATTCTCTCAAAGGTACTGTAACAAAAGTTGTGCATGGTTCAGTTAATACTGAGATAACTTTAGAAATAGCACCAGGAGTAGAGTTAGTGTCAATCATCACAAAATCATCAGCGGAAACGCTCGGACTTGTAGAAGGTAAGCAGGTTCATGCTGTGATTAAATCATCAGATGTGATAGTTGGTGTTGAATGAAAAATAAGCAAATTGCCTTTTCTTGCAAGCGGCTCTTTGCATTCATATCTATAAATTGATTGGCCTTACTCCTGGAATTAATTACGAAAGGAGTGAGGTCAAGAGGGTATTATATAGATGTTAATTAATTCAACTATCAATAATACGCACATAAATAGCGCGGATACTTTCTATATCTAGTGCTAAAGATGTATTTCCTACTTTGATAATTAATGAGGGAAAGTGTTGTTCTAAAGTGATATTAGTTCCTGGTGTTACCCCCATTGATGTCAGTTTTGTCAAGATTCTTTTATCCTGACTTTTACATAAAGTGACGATTCCTCGCTCTCCCATTCTCAATAATTCTAATGAACAGCCAGTCACAGTAAAGCGGGTAAACATTTGAATTAGAAATTAGGGATTGTTAAGGGAAGAAGGAAGTATATTTTCATCCTTCTTCCTTCACTTTTTATTTAGTCGCCAAAGGCTGCAACCAAAGTAATATTTTAGACGAGATACGGTTCTTGATGTGTTTTAATTGTGCAATTAGAACGAGCATAAGTAACACAAAGTAGAGCGAATCCTTTAGAAATCTGATCGTCATCCAGAAAGTTTTGATCTTCTTGATTAATTTCGCCTTCAACGACTTTGCCAACACAACTAGAGCAAGAACCTGCTTGACAAGAAGCCGGCAACTCAATACCATTTTCTTCTGCTGCATCTAAAATGGTAGTCTCTTCGTCAACTTCAATTGTGGTGTCGAGGTCTTCTTTTTTGTTGATTAATCTAACTTGGTACGTAGCCATTTTCCGATTCTCCTCAAACGTTATACAGTTGGTCTAATTTCCGAAGTTTTTGAGCAACCTATCCTACTTTTTGCTTCCCTTCTTCTTACGCAGAAGCTACGCTTTAGCTAGTTTCTCTATAGGGATAAGGGATGCAACGCGAACGAGAAGCCACCTCAAAGGCATTGAAACTCTGCGGAGTACGTCTATGAGAAGCCTTTATAGTTAGACTTGGCGCTAACGGAATCATGTTAGCTGCAAGGTACACCAGTAGGCTTACTGTCGCCTGCTTTGAGGGACTTTCCACAACCACCGCAGTTATCAGTTGCATTGGGGTTGGTGAACTTAAAACCGCTTTCCATCACTCCCTCAACGAAGTCAACCACAACTCCTTCTAATAACGGCGCACTTTTGGGATCAACGTAAACCACCACTTTGCCTTGCTGGGTTACTAAATCATCTGGTTGGGGCTTGCTGGTGATATCGATCGCATATTCATAGCCACTGCAACCACCATTTTTTACAGAGATGCGGACACCTTTAGTTGCGCCATTAGCGTCGGGTGCGGAATTTCTCAGGAATGTCCACAGATGAAATTCTGCTTTTTCTGATAAAGTAACGGTCATCAGTTCTCCTGATTTGTAGCGATTAGTTATTCTGATTTCAGGTGTGGGTTGGGTTGTCATTTGTCCAAAGTCCAATCACTAATGACCAATACTTCTCTACGAGAGGCTGCGCCAACGACGCCGCTACTTCTCTACGAGAGGCTGCGCCAACGACGCCGCTCAGTACAAGTCAGTACAAGTGACCAATAACTAATGACTATTTTGTGCAATACCTGTGGGTTCCATCGAATTGGATTGCGCGTGTCTCCAAGGCGCACTATTACCGCATACTGGACAAGAGCGA
>NZ_JBTYKD010000353.1:0-5536 GCF_054880495.1 Nostoc sp. | reverse complement strand
AATACCTGAGCATTAAAACAAAGCCCCAAAATCTTTTCAGATTATGAGGCTTTGTTTTATCTTTTATTTGGTGGCGGGAAGTGGATTTGAACCACTGACCTTCGGGTTATGAGCCCGACGAGCTACCAGGCTGCTCTATCCCGCGTCGCTCTTGACTTTTATAGCATAACCTATAGTCAAGAGTTTGGCAACTACAAAAATGATAATTCTCCAATTACTTCTAAACGCTTGTATTTTCCCAAGGTGACAAACTTTTCTGAGAGCTTTTCTGCGGTACTGGGACTAATCCAACCCATTTGCTGGAGTAAGTGAATAGCAACGGCGTATTTTGCCCGTTTTGCCCCATCCATGACTTTAATTGCCAATCCCATGCCCTCACCGAGTCTACCAATGCACTGCACTCCTTCGGCACCAGCTTTACTGACCAGTTCCCCTGGAGTTAAACGCATCAGTTCCGTATCAAATTCTCCATCTCCTGCTACCATAGCGGGGTGATGAGTCATAGCACGGACGATGCGCTCCAGATCCAAGTTGGTGCTAGAGGCTAACAGTGCATACAAAGACGCCATATGACCGAGTTGCATCAGATAAGTTGGTGCGCCACAGTCATCATGAGCGCTGATAAATTCCTCAGCTGGCATTCGCAGCAACTCTGCAACTTTGCCCAAAATCAACTTCTGTATTGGGTGCTTGCGTTCCAAGTAGTTATTCAACGGCCAATGGCGTTGTTGACAAACGGCTAACATCCCTGCATGTTTTCCAGAGCAATTATATTCTAGAGGACTCCGCTTACCTTCAGGAATTGGACATTGGAGTACAGTTGGGTCAAGATCAGCCCGCCAAAGGATGTTAAATACCTGTCGGACTTGCTCTATTGTTCCTTTGTGGGAACTTGTGATAATTGCTAAGTCGCGATCACTCAGGGCATAGCGTTCCAATGTACCTGTAGTGGTGACAGCGAGTGCCTGAAATGGTTTCAGGGCTGAACGGATAAATCCAGCAGTTTCAGAATTTCCGGCAACGGTTAGAACCCGTCCTCGTTCGTCGCATACAACAGCTTGAACTATATGCCGGGATTCAATAATACCTTCCCGCAGCAACCGGACTTCCAGTGCTGTGGATTGAGTTCGTTTTCCCATTGTCATGGGTTTATATTTATCACCTTTTTTAATTATTAGTCATTAATCATTGGTCATTAGTCATTAGCTAAGGACTAATGACTAATGACCAATGACTTTTTAAAACAAATGCCAAACTATAGTACCAATAACGAACATTCCCGCCAACCCAGCAAAGGTAAATTGTAACCGCCGCAGAATAGGTTTAATTTCGTATGCAACAATCAAGCGATCGCGGTTGAGGAGTTCCTGTGGCTTCGTCCAAGTTTGACCATCATACCAGCCGGACTCTTCATAAAAGACTGTGGGACTGCAAAGGCGATCGCACACGTAGAACCAGCCTAAGTATAACCTTAGCAGTGCCAGCACTACCCCGATACTGGCTCCGGCTGCACCACAGAGGATAAAATGTGCAATATACTTGTAAGGGGGAAAACTTGCCGCAGCTACAGGCCCTGCTAAGAGCCAAGATAAACCCCAAATCCAAACAATTTTCGTGATATACTTGCGCCAATCTAAAGTGCTATCACGAAACAGCCAGGAAGTTTTTAACTGTTCGTACTCATTGAGCGGTTGTTGGTCTGTGGGAACTGGGCAATTGGAAACCGAAGACCTAATCATGTTGGCTTACCCTCACCCTGATCAGATTCTGGAAGGGAAATACGCTCTGCATGAATCCAAAACGCTTCTAAATTATAAAACTCCCGTTCCTTGGGCATCATGATGTGAACGATCACATCACCGTAGTCTTGTAGTACCCAACTCCCCTCGACTTTTCCTTCTGTCCTTAAGGGACGCCGTTGCAACTCAGTTTCGACTTTTCCTTCAATTGCTTGAGCGATCGCCCTTACTTGTACCCTAGAATAGCCAGTCATCATCACAAAGTAATCAGCCAGGTAAGATACCTCTGCTACTTTGAGCAATATAATCTCACCCGCTTTGCGATCTGATGCCGCAACAGCGATCGTTGCAGCTAATATTCCGCTCGCATCTTCGGTTTGGGCGTGGCTCTTTACCACACTCTTTGTCAGTGGAACAGATTGTAAGGGGAAATTTCCTTGGAAATAATCAGTCATTAAACCTCATGTGCTTTCTTTCTTTTGAAACAATTGTTTACATTTACTTACAAACAACAAACAATTGATCTGAAAATGTGTCAATAGGTTTTTTTGAATACTAACAAAAAAATAGGTGTCTATGGGGCTAGTTTGATAATTGGCTGTTTAGATTTCGACATCAGCAATCAGCAGTTGCGGATAGTTATTGTACAGCGATAAATTAACCAATAGCTTTCCAGCAAGAATTTATCGCGAAAATAATCGCAGACTAATCAAACAGCCTAATATTAAACCTCTTGGAAAAGTCCCTAACACCCCACCCCCAGCCCCTCCCCGCACGCGGGGAGGGGAGAATTTGACGTAAGTCAAAGGCGGGGTGGGGTTCTTTTTTTGATTTATCCAAGAAGCCTAATGTAAAGGTAGTGCAAGGAGGCATGACGCAGAAGCAAACAAAGCAGATAAATTAAGGTTTTGTTACCTTTTTTAACTGGATAGTTATTTCGACCATGCTGGACTAATAATTTGCAGGTAACGCCATATCTATGCTTTAGGCTATCTACTAAAAACTACAATACAACACATTGCTGTATATTATCAAGTATAATTAACAACCCTCAAAATCTATTGTGACTTAGATACTGAGGGTCAAATTAAGTAGAATCGCACTGAAGGCGCGGGTATCTAATCTAACTCTACTGCGGTAGATTAAACTTCTTGTTTTGTAACTCTTGTGGACTGAATTGTTCCACGATTTGCCGTCAATGAGTAACACAAGGACTCATACTGATTTAAAGCTTGCTCAAAAGCATAGTGTTCAACGGCATATTGGCGACTTTTATAACCGAGAGTTTTGACTTTTTCGGGGTTTTGGTACAAATCTAAAATTGCCATTGCTAAAGCTTGGGGATCTTCTGGAGGAACGATAACTCCGCCGCCACTTTGCCTGATGGCTTTTGCTGCTGTACCATTGTCAGGGACAGAGGCAACTAAGGCTCCTCCACTGGCAAGTAGCACTTGAATTTTTGACGGCATATTAAAGGATACAATATTTTTCTTTTGCACCACCAAGCCAACATCGGCAGCTGCTAACATTTGTGGCAAATATTTGCGGGGTTGAAATGGCAGTAGCAAAACATTATCTGCGCCACAGTCTAGACATTCCTGTTGCAATCGCTGTAAACCTTTTGCCTCTCCAACGATCACAAAAACAATATCTGGGATATGGCGCAACACAGAAGCAGCTTTGACGACGCTTTCTAAGCCTTGGGTTAGGGCAATGTTACCAGAATAAAGTACTACAAATTTGCCATTCAGATTATGTGCGGTGCGGAAAGGGTTATCTTTTTTAGGCAAAGGGCGGATAAAATTTACGTCAACCCAGTTGGGAATTTGGACAATTTTGTCAGCTTCTACGCCCTTAGTTCGCAAATTTTCCACAAATCCATCGGCGATAACGCTAATTTTGCTGGCATTATGATAGGCAAATTTTTCTAATAATGTAAATAACTGGATGAGCAATTTATTTTTTAGTAGACCGACGTGGACGGCTGCTTCTGGTAATATATCTTGTAGATTTAAGATCACAGGACAAGCACGTAACCATCCTAAAAGAGCAACTGGTACACAGCTTGGCAAGGATGGCGATGTTGAGAGAATAACATCTGGACGCCAACCGATGAGGGCAGGCACAAAACTAGTGACAACGAAACTAGCATCTAGTAATACCCGATCTAATAGGTTGGGTTGGGGACGAATCCAAACGTAACTACGTTGAATTTGAACGCCATTTTTATATTCGTTGACATACCACTTACCCCGATATTCCTGGTAAATTTGACGCTCAGGGTAGTTGGGCATAGCGGTGACTACGCGCACTTGATGCCCACGCTTCACTAGTCCCTCTGCTAGTTCAGTCATCAGTGGGGCAATACCAATTGGCTCTGGATAGTAGTTGTAGGAGTAAATTAAAATTCGCATAAAAAGTTAGATCCTAAGTACTCCGGTTTTTTATTTAATGACAAATATTTGTCTTCAACATAATTTGGAGCTGGGAAACTCCTATATCTAATTGTCGCTTCAGACTGTTTTTCTGTCAGGTATTTTCCTTAAAGATTGAGTAAAATTTGATATTAAATACTTAGGGAACCTGTGAATTTTTTTGACTATTTAAGCAGTGTTTCAAGTGTACATTTCTGATTGGTACGTAAGTAAAAACCCTAAGTACTCCGATATTAATTAAGGCTTTTTTATCATCCTAAGTGGGAAAGAATAAATCAAACTATGTTACGCAATGCAAACTTGATTAAATTGGCTCGTAATAAACGGCTCCATATCTTAAATACAAACCTTTAATTATTCACGCCCACTTACTTAGTTATTGAATGAGCGATCGCCCTTGTATTTTCTCCTTTTTTGCTGGTTCCGGTTTCCTCGATTTAGGTTTTGAAACTAGCGGTTTTAATATTGTTTACGTCAATGAAATCTTCCCCCCATTCATCGCCGCCTACCGTCATTCACGTCAGGTTCTCAATCTGCCGTTGCCAGAATACGGGTATTATGACGGAGAAGCAGGAGATATAACCCAACTTCTCGAAGGTTTACAAACACAACACCTTGGCGAGTTAGTACAAGACTGCCGCAAATCTAATAATATTGTGGGTTTCATTGGCGGGCCTCCCTGCCCTGATTTTTCTATTGGCGGGAAAAATAGAGGACGTTTAGGAGATAATGGCAAGCTTTCCGCTTCTTACGTTGAATTAATTTGCCGCAATCTTCCAGATTTCTTTTTATTTGAGAACGTTAAGGGTTTGTGGAGAACGACAAAGCATCGGTTATTTTTTGAATCGCTTAAGCAACAATTACTGGAAGCAGGCTATATATTAACAGAGCGGTTAATTAATGCGATCGAATATGGTGTACCCCAGGATAGAGAAAGAATTATTCTCATTGGTTTCAAAAATAATTTTATCAAGGATATCGGAATAAAAGTCGGTAGTGAAAAGTTACTACCTGAGAGATATTTTCCTTGGGACAATCACATTGTATATCCTCAAAAAAAGGTTTTTGCTTATCCTTGGTGTAAGTGCGAACCATTCCAAGAAAATTCCATAATCCCTTGTCCTGATGGCATTCCTCAAGAATTAACAGTTGAATACTGGTTTAGAAAAAATAATGTGCTGAAGCATCCCAATGCTGAAAACTGTTTTCAACCAAGAGCAGGAATTACAAAATTTGCTGCTATTGATGAAGGAGATGATTCTAAAAAGTCTTTCAAGCGTCTTCACAGATGGCGTTACTCTCCGACAGCTTGCTATGGAAATAACGAAGTACATTTACATCCCTATAAAATCCGGCGAATAT
>NZ_JBTYKD010000352.1:0-11021 GCF_054880495.1 Nostoc sp. | reverse complement strand
GGGTGGGTATCTTGCCCGCCTTTGGTTACTGGGCGGGCAAGATGCCCACCCCACAAGATTGAATAATTTATTTCTGGGAAATCCCTAAGGTTATTTCTAAACACAGATTAATTATCTATGATTATATATAGTTTCTTTGAGCAAACTGACTTTTGTTAGAGTTTAAACACTTTCATCTGGCTCAGATTTAAAAATATAAACCTCCACAAATTATGGATTAAAATTACTGATTTTTTCTTCTCTTTTTTAATCGCTTGGGCTTTTTAAAATACTGGAATAAGCGATTAAAAAAGCTAGAAGATGGCTTTTTCTTAGGGGGCAATTGCTCCGTTGGATTCGTGCCATTATCTTTGGTGTTATCAGACAGAGGTATAGCATCCTTCGTTGGGACTATGCCGCTTCCGTACCTTCTGGCATAAACTTGGGTAAACTCTGCACCGAAGAAAAGAATCTGTGCGGCATAGTTAACCCAAGCTAAAATGACTACCAGTGAACCAGCAGCACCGTAGGTTGAACCAAAACTGCCATTACCTAGATATTGTCCTAATAAAAACCTACCGATAGAGAACAAAAATGAGGTAATAATAGATCCAATAAAAACATCATTCCAAGTAATTTTGACATCTGGCAGAACTTTGAAAATTAGCCCAAATAGCGCTGTAGTTATCGAAAAAGATAGGACAAAGTTAACTATTGGCCAGATGAAATCAACACCGGGTAGGATATTGCTAAAGTATGTTACTAGTGCTGTCAATGCGGTACTAATTACTAAAGAAACTAAAAGTAAAAAGCCAATCCCGATCACCATTGCAAAGGATAAAAAACGTAGGCGAATCATATTGATTATGCCGGCTCCGGGTTTCGCTTTCACTTTCCAAATCGTGTTGAGAGAATCTTGCAACTCGGTAAATAAACCAGTAGCACCTAATACCAAAACTGCAATACTAATAATGGAAGCGATCGCTCCTGTTTTTGGTTTGTTAGCATTCTGAATGGCTGTTTGGATAAGTGCGGCGCCATCTGGGCCGACTAAACCTTGAATTTGTCCCACGATTTGACCCCTTGCCGCCTCTTCTCCAAATACTGCTCCTGCGATCGCAATTACAATAATCAGCAACGGTGCAATGGAAAAAATCGTGTAATAAGCTAATGCCGCCGCTAATCGTGAGGCTTTATCCTCACTCCATTCTTTGAATGTCTCTTGTAACAACTTCCAAATCGCCTGCAAATTCATCCAATCAGTCTCCTTGGGGGATGTCACTTAGTTCATGATATATTGGATACTTATTTCTTAAGTAACGGCATCCACCCAAGGGTGTTAGTAAAGCCTCCTGGAGGAGGAATTGAGAATTTTATAGTCACAACGTTTTAGTGCTATAAGAGCAGTTATGAGTCCTACTCCCAACTTTTTCTACATAAAACTTAACATTTCCTGATTTTAGCCAAATATCCTCTCAGGTATTCCTCTGGGAGGGTTTGTGCTTAGTTTTAAAAATCTAATCAATGGAGGATGCTTGATTATTATTAACAAAACCTATGAATCGCCTCTATCTCTTGGTAGATTTAATATTGACAATAAATTGTTTTATACAATACGTAAATTATACGGACAATGCCTCAGGTAGTTTTAGTTAACCCCCAAATCCCGCCTAATACAGGTAATATTGCTCGAACTTGTGCCGCTACGGGTACAGAGTTACATTTGGTGGGACCTTTGGGATTTGAAATTAGCGATCGCTACCTCAAAAGAGCTGGTTTGGATTACTGGCCTTATGTCAAACTGCACTATCACGAATCGCTAGAAGCCTTTAAGAGCGTACATCAGGAGCGTGGAGGCAGATGGTTAGGTTATACAGTTCGTGGAAATTGTAATTATGTCAGTTTTCAGTTTCAACCTGATGATTGGCTGCTGTTTGGTAGTGAAACCACGGGCTTACCACCAGCAATTATCTCAGATTGCGATACTACTCTGTATATTCCTATGAGCCAACCGGGGGTTCGCAGCTTGAATCTGTCAGTCAGTGTAGCAATTGGCTTATTTGAAACCCGTCGTCAGTTAGGCTATTTACAATAGTTGTTTACCTGCAAGTATATAAGTAATTATACTTAAATTATCTCCAGAAATCTATTGTACGAGTTATTTGTAGCTAGAAAAATTTTCTTGCTTACTGGAATAATTTGTAAACAAAGATACTTAAAATGGGATTTTTCCGCAAATTGTAGTGGAAGATACTTACAAGCACCGGAAGGTTATTATAAGAAATTTGTATATAAGACTTCGGACATTGCCAAATTTGAATGATAGATTTTGATGAATTTGAAACATCCTAAATTGGGGAACAAAAAGACTAAAACCCGGTCAGGTTATAAATTTGAGCCATTTTAGCTTGATAAACGCCAGAAAGCAGCCCAAAAGTAGCCGCTAGTTAATACGGTTCTTTTTTAGGGAATAATGAAGATAAAGTCTGGTGTTGAGAAGACGGATTCGGTAGAAATATCTTGAATATATCTACAGTAGGGAGCATAACTTTTCCAGAAGTCGTAGCAATTTAATTCTCAACAGCGACTATGGACTGAGGAAATAGTTTTCCAGTCCCCGCGATTGAGGCAAGACAAGCGCGGACAATGGTAAAGAGTAAAAGATCCTAAGTGGTGTTAGGAGTGGTTCAGACAAGTAAACACTGCAAACTTTAAGTTTTGCTAATATGTGCCAACTTGTCTAAATCAGAGAAGCAGGTTAATCTTGCGTAAGCATCTCTGGTGAGTGTGATCTTGATCGATAGTTAGTTGTGATCTAGATCATTGACTAGTATCCAACTGAAAAATCGAGATCAGTTAAGCGCTAGTGATCATAGGAGGTCGTCTTTGAAACGAGCATTGGAAAAGAGAGTAAAAGCTGTGTTGAAAAATAACTCCAGTAGCGACGATACCCCGGTAGAACTGCTTAATGTGATCAATCCAAAAGTTAACCGCCGGGTGCGGACAAAAGCCGCCATGATTGGCTTGGCAATCTCTATGGGAGCAACCAGCCTTTTGGTGACTCGACAAAGCGATCAAGCCCAAGCAGCAGTGCCTGTAGGTAGCCAAAAGGCTTCTTCTTCGATTCCTGCTGTTTCTGACACTGAGGTAAAATTCGCCTCCACAAGGCTGGAGTCCCAAGCAGTCTCATCAGCGAGCGTGCCGGAAAATCCTGTGATCGTGGAACCAACCGCAGTTTCACAAGTGCCTGGGCTTGAAGCTAAATGGCAAGTTGCGGCTAGTGGAATGTCTTTGCAAATTCCTGCATCAAAAACCTTTTCCCAAGCAACAACGGTTTATAAAAATTCCACCTACCCGAAGCCCCAAGTGGCAGAGGGATTGAAGAATACCTTAGCCGAGACTAGTTTCCCAACAGTCAATAATCTGTCGAATTCTAGTACTGATGCTGTTGGTAGTATAAATGCATCACTAACTGCCCAGCCACAAACAGTGGCAACATCTAGTGCAGCCGACAGTGAAATAAATGCACAACTTAAGGCGCAACAAGAGTTCGCACTGAATCGCTTACAAGAAAAATCGAACCGATTAAGAAAAAGTCTGGCACAGTTGCGGTCTGGGGAGACCAAAACTTTATCACAAGCTGATATGGGGTTGGTGCAGCCGACGACTGTGGTTGAGAAGACTATATTAGCCCAATCGGGCACTTCTGCCGATGCAAGCAAAGCCAACCTGATATGGAGGTTAAAACAGAAGACACAGACAAGTGCGTTTGTACCAGCCAAACCAACAGTTATTGCGTCTTCGACTCATATAGCCTACGCAGTTAAGCCTGGAGATACATTAGCAGCGATCGCCAGCAGATACAAGACTTCAGTATCACAACTAGTTAAGGCAAATAACCTCAATAATCCAAATGAACTGCAAATTAGTCAAAAACTGATTATTCCTGCTGCTCAAGTTGAGGCAACTGTAGCGAGTAACCCCACTTTTGTAGAGTCTAGCAATACTCCAAAAGTAGCCACCTTCCATGATGTGAACATTGGTAATGCCAACTCATATCTACCTACTTCACAATCACCAACTATTGCCGACAACAGTAACGTTGCCGTCCCTACACCGGTAATTGTTCAGATTCAGGCAAATAGTGCGACCGGCTTAGAAACAGCCCCCACTGGTGTAACTTCTTATGGTGTCGGTGGTGACATTCCAGTGCCACAAGCTTTTGGAAAAATGCAACAGCTTAAAACACCAACAAATAGGGTAGCAAGCGTAAACAATAACAATAATGACCGTTTGCAGGGCTTACAAGCGGAAATCCAGAGATTACAGCAGAAATATCGCGCTCAACAATCTGGAAACTTAATTGTGCCAGCAGCTAGCGAAACTAATAATGCTGCGATGCTCACTCCTGTTTCTAGCCCCAATAATTTCACTGTCCCCAAGTCCGTAGTTCGACCAAATAGTGTAGCGATACAAATTCCAGTTCCTACACCTATTAGAGCTAACTATAGCTTTCAACCAATTAAGTCCCAATACCGTGCTACTATGCCGGCTAACGAGCCAGTAAACCCAGATTTCTTGCCCAATCTAGGCTCTGCTAGTCAGTGGACTCCCTCTGACAATCCATCTGGCAATCCATCTGGCACAAGGGTTAAAACCCCTACTGGAAGAGTAAATGCCTCAGACTCCTTAGGAAAGATGCGGGGAACTACAGTTTCTCCACAGATGCGGATACCACCTTTGGCAGCAGTCGATCAATATCTGCCCAGACAAATTGACGAAACTATACCCCCTCCATCTAGCTCATCCATCGCTTACACATGGCCGGCGAAGGGTACTCTCACCTCTGGTTATGGTTGGCGCTGGGGTAGATTGCACAAGGGAATTGACGTTGCTAACTCCACTGGCACGCCAGTTGTCGCCTCGGCTGACGGTACGATCGAAAAAGCTGGCTGGAATAATGGTGGTTACGGCAACCTCGTCGATATTCGTCATCTCGATGGCAGCATGACTCGCTATGGTCATAACAGCAAGATTCTGGTGCAACCTGGTCAGATGGTGCATCAAGGAGAAACAATTGCTTTAATGGGTAGCACTGGTCACAGCACTGGACCA
Organism: Nostoc sp.; assembly: GCF_054880495.1. Lineage (NCBI taxonomy): Bacteria > Bacillati > Cyanobacteriota > Cyanophyceae > Nostocales > Nostocaceae > Nostoc > Nostoc sp. The sequence goes on along the minus strand of NZ_JBTYKD010000352.1, from coordinate 5,927 downwards.
CACAGCCACTTTGAAATTCATCCATCAGGCAAGGGTGCTGTTAACCCAATAGCCTTCCTACCAAATCGCCTGTAATTCTTGAGTAGTCTGTAACTAAATCATTAGCTTGTTAGTTGAGGGAGTTCACCTCCCTCTTTTGCTTTCTATGACCTCAACAGGGATGGAAATTCTAACAAAATTCCCAAAGGGGCTAGTCTTGAGCAAGTTTGTATGCTATATTAGTTAATGATTTGGAAAAACATGGCTCAGTAGCTCAGTTGGTTAGAGCACGGGACTCATAAGCCTGGGGTCGTTGGTTCAACTCCGACCTGAGCCATTTTAAATTTTATAAGAAGTAGTGAGCGATAATGTACGTTCACAAATTAGATGTCGCCGTTCAAAAATTAATGTCGTTTTTCACACATTAATGTCGCTCTTTCACTAATTGGTGTCGTAGCTCATTTCAGATAACCGTTCACAAACTAATGTCGCAATATCCCTCTCCTAAGAAACCAAAAAACCCGTCAGACACCTGACGGGTTTAGTTTTGTTAAGGAGATTAAACTATGGGAAGATATAGAGTTACTACGGGTAATAAAAGGGTAGTAACGAATAGCAAGACTGCGATCGCACTCAAATCCGTTAACCCACAAGAATTTCCCTTACTTCGTTGCGTGTGACTTAATGCTTTACCTCATTACTATTTAACAAGTTTGTGTACCTCAAGTTCATTCTTGTTCAAATCCCTGATTACTAAATTTGAGAACCCGGCAATTCTCGCTGACCGTGCGAATTACATTATCTGGTACTCCTTCAGGGACAGTGACCTGAAGTTCCAAGGTAATTTCTACTTCAGCATCTACCAAACTACTCAGGTGTTGAATAACCTCGTCTGCTATCTGTCCTACGTCACGTCGTAGCCGTAATGCGTCCAATTTGACTGAACCATAGAAACGTTTTGGTGGAACTATGACAGTTACTTTGCTATCAGAGGAGCCATCTGGTGTTACTACAGTGTCAATAGTTTTTTCCTTGTCAGTCTTATAGCTTCCTGTTTTTTCTTTAACTACTGGTGGAGTTACAGGTTTAGCAGCAGCATCTGCCTCAAACTGGCGTTGCGCTACTTCTGGCTTAACTATCAGATTTTGACTGCTAAGAGTTACGGTAATGTGTTCAGCTGCTTTCAAACCAAGATAACGTTCTTTGGATTCATCCCAGCCTCTGGCATACGCAAAGTTTTCATTCCACAGTAATGCTGCAACTCCTTCTGCGATCGCTTGTAATAGCACTTGTTGATTTTTGATGCGTGGCAGGTAAAGGTAGTACGCTAAGTACTCCCACAACTTCTTAAGGTCGAGGTGGTTTACATCGCGCCAGAGATATGGATCGAGAGCTTCCAAGCGCAGGCGACTAGCAGCATAGTTGGCAATCAAATGTTCTTCATGAACTGCTTTGCGACTTGCTTGCAGAATAGGAGAGTCTTGCTTTTGCAATCGAATTTCTTGCCATTCAATCTCTCCTTGGGGGTCGGGTTGCATCGGCACTAACAGCCAGATGTAAGCTTCCTGAATTAAACTTTTTACATCTTTGTCGGTTTGCTGTTGTTTAGTCGTCGCCTGATTGCTTTGAAAAACATCCAAGTTTAAGGCTTCTTTATCTCGAATAATCGAATTCCAGGCGAGGTATTGGCAAACAGATTGTTCTAATAGCTCCAGTTTTGCCTTGTCTGGTGCTAGGAACAGCAACATATTCTTGCAGTACCGAGGACTGGCTCCCTTTTGGTTCAGTATTTCTTCGGCTCTGGTGCGGGCTTGGGTTTCGCTTTCCTTATTTTTATGGGGATGTTGTGGCCCCATGACAACCAGCCTTACGGCCATTTCATCAGGAACATCTGCGGAGGAGTCGGGAGCAATATGTACTCCAGCAAACTCACCGCGCTGTTTGTCAGCCTTTAATCGGAGAATAATTTCATCCCAAACTTTATCCTGATCCTGTTGGATTTGCTCGGCTCTGTCTTGGGCAAGTCTGGTGACACTAGGCTGAGTTGAGAACCAGTAACGAGTGTTATCGACATAAAGATGTGTGGACTGGTCGGTAAGTCGGCGCAAAGCATCGCCAAAAGTTGCTGCACTTTCTCCTGGTTGAACACACCCTAACTTGATCCGATGATCTTCTACACCGCGATTGGCTGCTCTTAGAGTAGGAGCAGAACCAAGGTAAATCGTCCTGGCAACGCGGCGACAGGCAGAGTAACGTCCTAAATTCGGGTTTTGGCGATCGCACGCCAATGGTAGAGAATTATATCCATCTACATCTTTTTCAATCACTGGCACCCAGTTATCTTCGAGGTACCGAGTCAATTCTGTTTGTACCTGTCCATCATCCATTGGCACGCTGGCAGGCATGATTAACAAACTCTTGTCCTGTCCTTCCCAAAGTGAATGAATCACTTTTGCCATCAGTCGCAGCACACCCCGCGTGCGTTGGAATTTGTCGAGAGTTGACCAGTCATTATAAAGTCGGTCAAACAGTTCTGGATGGATAGGATAGGCATTTTCTAGCCGTCGTTTGTAACTACCTTCTCGGCACTCACTAGGAAACTCCTGAGATTGGTTTTGGTACATTTCTGCAAAGGCACGGATGATGGCATCACGGGCAATAAAGCCACTTTCTTCGGTGATGGGTTGAAACAGCCGCCGCCGAACAATTTCAAAGCTTTCATCGGCAGTTGCTGGTCGCCAAGGAGATTCGACTCTGCCAATAGCATTTTTGAGTCTACTTAAAGCAGCTTTACCGCGATCGCCTCCAATCTCATTATCGGATGCCGGAATACTCACGACCAAAAGAGTTTGGTTAGCGTTTTTTGCCGACTCACTCAAAGTCTGGGCAAAGGTAAAGTGAGTGTCAAAGCTGCCCCCCGGAAGGTCGTTTACTTCGTGAAGCTGTCGGGCATAAGCTACCCATTCATCAATTAAAATCAGGCAGGGTGCATAGCGGTTAAACAGCAGCCGGAGGGTATCGCCAGGGTTCGTTGAAGTTTCATCTGCTTCTCGAATCATTTCGTAGGCTTCCCTACCGCCCAGTTGCCAAGCTAATTCGCCCCAGAGTGTACGGACAACTGTGCCATCTTTTTTATGTTGAGGCTGACCGGGAGAAATTTTATTTCCTACCAGCACTGCTGTGTTAACTTTTGGCGGAGGTAAAACGTTTGAGGCAGCGCGGTGGACGGGTTCCCCGGCATAAAGCGACTGCCGTGCCGCTTCCAGTACTGGTTCCAATCCGGGTAACTTAGATGCGGGAACTCCCATAAACAGGTGGTATAGTGCCAGCATGGCGTGGGTTTTGCCCCCACCAAAGTTGGTTTGGAGTTCGATAACGGGGTCGCCTGCATTGCTAGAAAGACGTAACAAGGCATTTGTGAGCAGTTGCTTTAGCCCTTCGGTGAGAAAAGTGCGGCTAAAAAACTCTGTAGGGATGCGGTATTCGTCGGAACCTTCATCTAAATAAACTTGCCAGAGGTCGGCAGCAAATTCTGCTTGTTGGTAGCTACCAGAGGCAACATCTGGGTGAGGTGTAACAATTTCTCGCCAGGGTTTTAAACCGCCTACAGGATTGCCTTCTAAAGGTTGGAGAGTAGCACGACGAGTTTCACGACGAGCTTGTTCTGTAAAGCGTAGCCGCAAAAGTTCTTGTTTTTGTTTATCAACTTCATCTGCTTCTGGTGCAGAAAAAGCAGAAAGTAACCGCGATACGCTATCAAGAGCGCGATAGGCATCATCTGTAGAGAGTGGCTTGTTGTGCGCCCAAGAGTTGCGGGTGTCAATTAATTCTCCAACCAAGCTTCTTTCAGCATTGCCCAGAGTCTTTTTGAACACCTCACGCCACTGATTAGACATGAGTTTCAGCAGTGCTGATTCGTCCTGCTTGAGAATTTGCTGGACATTACGTCTTAGGCTGTGGTCTTCTGGAACAAAAGGTGTAGCGGCAACTACCCACTTATCACCATAAATGGAACGCATTTCCCTTTCCACAAAAGGATATAAGCCATCTCTCAAAAGGTCTAGCACCCTGCCAACTCGTTCGCGGTTACTTACGGTCATAGATTTTTATACTAATGTTTATAGATAAATTTGCCCTCACCCCTGCCCCTCTCCCAAATTGGGAGAGGGGTAAAATTGCTCCCCTTCTCCCAAATTGGGAGAAGGGGCTGGGGGATGAGGGCTATCTTGGATAAAAGCGTGACTAATAATTTGTAAAGCCTCAAATAAATTTGTTTCCACTAACTCGCTACTAACACGTACAAACTGCAATCCCAAAGATTCAAGTAATTCTTGACGCTGTTGATCTAGAATCTTTTGAGATTCATGAATGGCTCCGTCTACTTCAACAATTAGACGTTCAGCTGCACAAAAAAAATCAACAATAAAACAGCCAATTGGTTGTTGACGACGGAATTTCCTAGCTTCTAACTTTCTATTTCGCAAGGCTTGCCAAAGGATGGCTTCACTGGGTTTAGGTTCTTTGCGAAACTGACGGGCTACCTCTTTCATTTTTTGGTGGAGGGCTGGGGGGACTTGCCAGTTGTCAGAAGTGCCCTCACCCCCAGCCCCTCTCCCATGCTGGGAGAGGGGAGTAGGATTAGGCTGGGAGAGGGGAGTAGGATTAGGCTGGGAGAGGGGAGTAGGATTAGTTTCTTGTGATCTTGTTCCCCCTCTCCCAAATTGGGAGAGGGGGTTAGGGGGTGAGGGTAATGAAGGCTTTTCAAATTCCATCTTTAAAACAACGCTACTTGTAAGGGAGTAGATTCTTCGGTTTCAGCAGCGAGGCGAGAAATTTCTGGCCAGGAAATCACTAAGCTGTTGTAAGCGACAGCTTCAGCAGCCCAGCCTTTTCTGTCGCAAATGTTATATAGCCGATAAGCTAATTCCCTTGCTGCTTCTCCTATGGTTCCCAGTTGAGATAGCAAATTTGCAGCACCTTGATTTCCAGCACGGTCTTGCAATTCCCAAATCATGTGCTGTGTCGCTTCCCAGACCGTGAGGCGGTTATCGGTTTGGGGATTCCAATTTTTGGGTAATTCGTCGCGGCGCAATAGTCGCACTTTACCCGCTTTGGCAGTGAGAATGCCAGCGTCTACCATGCCTTGTACTGCTGTATTCTTAGCTTTGGAGAGGGTTTCTGCATCGCCAAATAACCCTTCAGTAAAGGTGTGCTGTTCATACCAAATCAACGCAAAGCAGGTTTCAGCATCAAATTCTCCTTCTTGTTCAGCGAGAAAGTCATCTAAAGTTTGGTTAATCAGTTGTAGTGCAATACGCACAGGCATTCGTTCACCGTCTGATTCCAGGACTTTGCTGTAGCGAGAGTATATTTCCATACCTGGACCGATGCTGGCTTGTGCCAAGTCTACCGGGGCGATGTTGCCTTGTTGGAGTTTTTGCAGTGCATTTGGGAGTTCGCGTTTGAGAATGTTGACAAATTGGCGGCGGGTGGTGGATGGGGCGGTTTCTGGGCGAGGACGGCAGACAAGAGCAATGGATGAGGCGAGGGCATTGGTGCCACTAGCAATCGTGCGGTTACTTAATTCTGTCCGCATTGGCCAAGTGCCAGTAATGCTAAAACCAGCTTTTATAAGTCCTTCAAGCATAGTTTCCCATCCGGTTGAAGCTCTAATATCACCGTTCCCCTTTCCTTCAGTGAGAGAAACTTCATCATCCGTTTCTGTTTGCTTGAACGCATAATAAACAGTCAAAGGATATCCCTCATGCGCCATCTCACGCATCCGTTTAAAAGTTTCACCCAGTCCTGTCTCAAAAAATTCTTTTGCCTTTTGTTTACTACCACCAAAGCGATAAGGTGTTGTAAATATTTATTGATTCTATACCCATATATACCCAAAAATGGTAATATGGTTATATGAAATTATCAGATTATGCAAAGAAAGCCGG
>NZ_JBTYKD010000351.1:0-6949 GCF_054880495.1 Nostoc sp. | reverse complement strand
AGAAGGGGTTAGGGGATGAGGGCAAAACGTCCTCTCAAAGCAGATTTTTTCTTAAGTTGACACCTATGAGCAATGCTGTGCCCCTACCGCGTGGTCTTTTTACCTGAAAATAGCTGTAAAGTAATGGTAATGGCAACGGCAAATAATTTTAGATTTTGGATTTTAGATTTTGGATTAATCTAAAGTTTTCTTGTCACCGATCGCTAAGATTTTTTCTAGATAAGGTAAAGTTTTTACTATAAAAACCAAACTTTTATTTAACTGAATATTCACCACAAAGACAACTGCCCTGGCGAAATATTTGATTTTTCACCCCTATGGTAAGTAAGTGGGTCAAATTAACCTTACTCTGCCTCCGGCTTCCCTCTCCTTAGTAAGGAGAGGGATTGAGAGTGAGGTTTTATCTTATATTTAATTGTGCCTTCCTACTTAATAAAGATCGCACTTTGGTTATAGTTAGCTAGTGGTAGTGCTAACGCGACTATTTCTTTCCTAATAATAATAAGAACTATTGTTGGTACTTTTATTGTTGGTACTTTTCTGAGCATTACTAACTATGCCTAAGATATTCAACCGAGAAATTTTCAGGTTATCTAAAGCTGCTTTTAGCATTGAGGAATTTGTTTTTTGAATCCTGACTACTATCAAAAGCCCATCAGTGTGGGGTACTATCAGGCTAGCATCGGCTAATCCCACCAAAGGGGGGACATCATAAATCACTAGGTCAAAACTGTTATGTAAATCCACCATTAGTTGCTTCATTTTTTGAGATGAGAGCAACTTTGTCGGATCGGGTGGTATTGGTCCAGAGGTGATTACAGATAATTGGTTCATGGAAGGTAGTTGTCGGATTACTTCTCCCACTGGCAAGTTTGTAGAAATTAAATTACTTAATCCCCAGAGATTATTTAAACCTGATAGGTTGTGAATTGTGGGTTTACGAAGATCAGCATCTACCAGTAGAACTCGTTGCCCCATTGCTGTAGCTATTTGAGCTAGATGCAAAGCAACCGTAGACTTCCCATCACCACTCATCGCTGAACTAATAACTATAGACCGCACCGGGCGATCGGAACTGAGTAGTTGAATATTGGTATAAAGTACCCGTAACGCTTCTGAAAAGTGGGTAGAATAGTCACCATACTCTTTATCTGGTAAAACAGCCAACCCAGGAATTGCCTGAGAAGAAGAGTTTTGGATATTTACTAAAGGGCTTTTTTGATTAAAAGTGCGCTTTTTCTTAGTGTCAATTTGCTTTCTAAAAGGAATATTTCCTAACAATGGTTGTTTCAGCTTCTTTTTCAGTTCATCAACAGTATGGTAGGTATTATCTAGCTTTTCTACAAGTAAGATAACACCAATTGCTGCCAAGATGCTTGCAACCAGTCCTAGTATAAAATTGCGTTGGGTAGAAAAAGCATCAATAGGAATATTTGGGGTAGTTGGTCTTTGAAGTAATTGCCAGCCAATATCCGCTTGGGATATTTCAATTTGGAGGTTTTCGTGAGTTGATAGAAACCGATTTAAACTTTCAGTAGCAATTTGTAACTTGCGCTGTAATTCAGTGTACAGTCGTGCTAAAACTGGTAGTTGGTTGCGTCGTTGTGCAAATTTCCGTTCTATTTTGGCAAGTTCTTGGCTTTGTACTTCTAAGGTCTGATACTGTGTCGCTACTTCGGCAAACTTTACACCCAAAAAGCGCTCTGACTCTTGACGTAGCAAAGGTAAAAGACTAGCTCGTTTCTCTTTCAATGTTTGCAGGCTGGGATTGTCTTCTTGCAAACGAGTTGATTCTGTAGCAATCTGAACATCAAGTTGACGTATTTGACTAATCAATTGTTGATATAAAGGAGCATAATTCAGTATTGCCGTTTCTCCATTTCTTGCTTGTAGGATAGCAAAATTAGCACGAACTTGGGCTAACTGTAGATCAATTGCTTGTTTTTCTCGAGCGAATTCAGCAGCTTGTGCAGCAATTTGTGTTACTTGGCTTTCTGGGTCGTTAAAACTGTACTTTTGCCGAAAAAGTTGTAATTCTTTTTGGATTTGATCGACGCGATTTTGGATAAATGGCAGTTGTTTTTCAACAAACTGAAGCCCCTGACGTAACTTGGTTTGCTTCCTTACTTGACTATAGTCTAAGTAATTCTGTGCTATTCGCTCTAAGACAACTTGAGTCTGCTTTGGATTGCTACTTCGATAACGAACTTCTATAATCTTGGTTTCTTCTAACCGATTAATCTTCAGAGATTCTATAAGAGAATAATAGTCGATTTCTGGATAGGAGACTTGCAACTGTTTAAGAGTGCTTTTCATCATTTCAGGACTCTTAAGAACCTGAATTTGGCTTTCATAATCTAGACTAGAGTTTTGTGTATTAAAGTCTTTGACAACATCCAAAACTTTGGGGTCATCATTTACAGGTTCTACTAATAGTTTAAAACTGCCTTCATATTCTGGAGGCTTCTGGTTTATCACCAAGTTAATCACTACAAGTGTCATCACAGCAATCGTTACACTTGTCATGAGTAGCCATCGTCGCCGTAAAATACTTAGAAATTCTTGAAAGCTCCAGTCGTCTTCTTGTTCTTCAGCCCAGCGAACAGGTTGATATTGAGGAAATGAAGCCACAGAGTTATGACTACCATTAGAACTTGAGTTTTGAGAAGGATAATTCTCGATCATGTGTTTAATATTTGGTTATGCACTGAACAGCAGCAGTAGAAAGGCTTTTGAAAATTTCGGTTAGGAAGTTCGGATATAAGTACTAATATATACTAAATATAAGATGTGTTTGATATTCTCTTTGATGAAAGTCAGATATTTATCTTTGAGTATAATACGTAAATAAAAGTATCAAATATAACTCTAGTTATCTAATTGGTATCTACTTGCTCAAAGTATAACAATAGAATTTCGACATTGACAAAAAATACCAAATATCCAATACGAGTTTTATCGATTTAAACTTGATTGTTTGACGTTTTTCAGCGATAACAGGCTTCGGCTATGCCTGAGGGACTGATCAAAGGATGATTGAGAAAAGCCTGAAACGCCCTATATTCGTGATATATAGTATATATGTACTAGTAAATTTAGACAGTGCATAAGTCTGAAAAATGTTGATTTTATAAAAAGTTTGCTAGTATGTCTTTTTAAATATAAATTTTTGATGAAGTTTTGGTCTTTAGAATTGAAACATGATAAGGTTGTGGGGTAACAGATGTTACACGTAAAAAATCAGACTCAATAATATATCTTTAAATCTCTTTAAGGATATTTGAAAAGCAAATTCTGTATTATGATTATTCTGGTTTAAGTAGGTTTACGTAGAAAAGCCTGGACACAGGGTTTCTAGTCTCCTAAGAAGAATTTAGAAGTCAGGAGTCAGAATGAAGACGTTCGCGGACTCATTACCGCTGCGTTATCAGTTGGGGATTCAAGCCCACCACTTTATTGTTGACCACTAAATATGCAGATTTAGTGGCGGTCTTAAACCCCTTTATTCAGACGCTCGCGGTATCCGCCAGTCGAACAAAATTCAGGACTTTGTTGTGATGACTGATGCCTCTATTTTTTGTTGGTAAAGCATCTCAGTCCTAAAGAGAGATGAGGTTTTTTGCTTTAACTCGTTCCCTTCAAGGAGACTTGAATATATAGCTTGAATCTTTCAAAAGTTGGAGGAATAAACAAGCATTTTTCTACTCTAGACTAGGAGCATAGCTGATGAGACTTAATGAACTTAATGAATGGATTTATCAACAATTATTGCCATCGATTTCTCCTGAGTTAGATGCAAGAAATAAAGCTTCTGTAAAAACTCAAAAATCAATTAAATTATCTGTGCTGACCCAATTTTTTCCTCCAGATTATGCTGCTACAGGGCAGTTGATCGAAGAACTAGTGAAACAGTTAAGGAAGCAAGGCGTGGATATTGAAGTCTTTACAAGTCAGCCAGGATATGCGTTTAGCTCTCATAGGGCACCAGCAGTTGAATGGACTGACCAAATCAGAATTCAGCGATCGCGCACTGCCCAAATTTGGCCGGGAAGAATTCGTGGTAAAGCTGTTAATGGGGTACTATATACTTTACGTGCTATGCTCTATCTACTTAGAGCTTGGCGTCGCAACAATATATTACTAATAACTACAGCTCCCCCATTTTTGCCAGTTATCGGATATCTGGGTTATTTATTGTTCCGATTGCCCTATGTGTGTGTACTCTACGATTTATACCCTGAGATTGCGATCGCACTAGGCGTAGTTTCCAAGCGTCACTGGCTAGTACGCTTGTGGCGTGGGATCAACAAACAGGTTTGGCTAAAAGCCAAGGGGATTATAGTACTTAGTCCGGTGATGAAAGAACAGGTATTAGCACATTGTCCGGAAGTAGCTGATAAGATTTCTGTAATTCATAGTTGGGCTAACCCAGAAGCGATCGTGCCGATTGCCAAACAAGAAAACTGGTTTGCTTGGAAGTATAATTTAGTTAACAAATTTACCGTACTTTATTCTGGCAATATGGGTCGCTGCCATGACATGGACACTATGTTGGAAGCTGCAAAGCAACTACAAGATGAGCCAATTCAGTTCGTCTGCATTGGTGGTGGTGCCAAACGCGAAGAATTAATCACGGAAGTAAATCGGTTAGGGCTGAAGAATTTTACGTTTTTACCTTATCAAGATAAACAAGTGTTACCCTATTCTTTAACAGCTTGCGATCTCTCACTAGTGAGTGTGGATGCAACTACAGAGGGTTTAGTTGTTCCCAGCAAATTTTATTCAGCTTTAGCCTCTGGGCGACCAATAGCAGTAATTTGCTCACAGACTTCATATCTGAGAGAACTAATGGCTGAAGCCAACTGTGGTGGGACATTTGAGAATGGAGATAGTCAAGGTCTAGCCCAATTTATTCGCTTTCTGAATCGAGATCCACAAATAGGAGAACAAATGGGCAAAGCAGGTCGCCAGTATTTGCGATCGTCGCACTTTACACCGAAAGTTATCTCTCAACAATACTTATATGTCTTGCAGCAGGCACTATTATCTGATGAGATAATAACCATATCTCAAAACGATATCTAGTAAGTATATTAGAATTAATTGAATATTTTTGGAGTACTTTTTTAGGAGTTGGGCTTCGATGGTCTTATTGATCTCAGTCCCTCCAACATAGCCTTCCTTGCTCATAGTTGTTGTCTATACAGGAGGTGGAATTGCAGAAAAGGTGTGACCGAAATCGGAAACGTTCCCAGCGACGGGCTATTTATTGCCCCATTCATAGCTGCTATATCGATAGCGTCAGTCAGAAATATAAAATGTTTGCAGACCAAGCAGGTCAATTACAGCAACGAGGCATGAGTCGGCGCAATGCGTTGATGTTAGTAGCGAACCAAAGTACAGTTCCTATAGAAGGGGAATGGTTAGAAGCTTTTTGGTGTGACGAGTGTCAGCAAACAACTTGGTATCATATTCACAAGTGTGGCGATCGCAGTTATGAAATTTCGCTAGCACCACAAGAACTATGGCAGCAAGTAAGCGGAGTAATTGATGCTTTGGGGAATCCTTCTGTTGGAGAGTTTACGCGTAAGAGTGCCAGATATGTTGGTTATCAAGGTCTTAAAGGTTTCCAGTTTGTGAGTTAAGTGTTATTAGCGCCATTTTGTTAAATATATTAATCTTCAATCAATAATTATGAGTGATTCAAAAATCGTCTCTCAACAGGAGTTAGTGATTGAAGCTGGACACACAGACCAGCAGTATTGGAAAGATATATGGCGTTATAGAGAATTATTCTATTTTCTTGCTTGGCGTGATATTTTAGTGCGGTATAAGCAAACTGCCATCGGTATTGCTTGGGCACTGATTCGTCCGTTTTTGACTATGGTAGTTTTTACAATTGTGTTTGGACAATTGGCAAAGTTACCTTCCCAGGGTGTGCCTTATCCAATTCTAGTTTTTTCAGCGATGTTGCCTTGGCAATTCTTCGCCAACTCGCTCTCGGAGTGCAGCAATAGTTTGATTGGCAATGCCAACTTAATCTCAAAGGTATATTTTCCCCGCTTAATTGTACCGACAAGTGCAGTAGTAGTAAGCTTTGTAGACTTCCTGATTTCCGGGATGATTTTATTGGGGTTAATGGCTTGGTATAACTTTGTCCCCAGTTGGCGAATTCTGACACTACCATTGTTTATCGCTATTGCCTTTGCTGCTTCAATGGGGGCGGGATTATGGTTTGCTTCTCTAAATGTCAAATATCGAGATTTTCGTTACATTGTGCCGTTTATTGTGCAGTTTGGTTTGTATATCTCGCCAGTGGGATTTAGCAGCAACGTTGTTCCAGAAAAATGGCGGTTGTTATACTCCCTGAACCCGATAGTAGGAGTAATTGATGGTTTCCGTTGGGCGATTTTAGGGGGTGAGGCAAAGTTATACCTCTCAGGTTTTTTGCTATCTTTGGGATTAGTAATTTTGCTATTAATCAGTGGAATTTGGTATTTTCGTAAGGTGGAACGGACTTTCGCAGATGTGATTTAAAGGTCTAAGTAGAGCGGCGTGAATAATTCTAAGGTTTGTAGTAAGGACTTTAGTCCTAATTTTAGGGCTGAAGCCCTCACTACGAACTCATCTCAAGGTTTTTTACATTACTTAATCTACTTTGATTTATTCTCACCTACTTACTTAATAGAGACTTAACCCCCAACCCCTTCCCTACTAGCGTTGGGGAGTAAGAGTTAACAAACCCTTGAATTTGCATTAGTCCACCTCTGTGGACTAAGCTTTGTGTAGTAACCCAAGTTGCTAGTTATCAAAAAGTGCCTTATTTTAAGTACAAAATTTATTTTTTTGGTATTTAAACCTCATCTAAGTTGAGAACCGTAGTTTTTGCCCTCACCCTAAATCCCTCTCCCAGATATGGGAGAGGGACTTTGAAATTCTGGCTCCCCTT
>NZ_JBTYKD010000350.1:0-2201 GCF_054880495.1 Nostoc sp. | reverse complement strand
TCAGCGTTCAAGCCTTATATGAGCGTGTTTGATAAATTCGGTTTTGGGTTACGGGTGCGATCGCGTTTACTCACCAGGATTTATCCCTTTGAGTCATTCCTGGGTGTCAATGGTAAGTCGGTAATTGAATATGAAGTCCGGGAAGTCAAGCGAACAGCACGAGTCCGCAGAAACGGAGAAACCATCGTCAAACGGCTAGCAGGAGATGTTAAGCGGACTAAACGCAACCGCAGCCGCGACACCTTTAAAATGCGCTTAGGCATGGGAACCACCTTAGAGGAGTCCGGCGATGGTTTAGTTGAAAAACCAAGCGGTTCCTCACTGTGCCGAATCAGCTTGTGGCAGTATGTTCTCACTGGTGTGGAAACCGGCAGACTGCCAGAAAATGATTTAACCAGGGAATTGATTAACTACCGCGACTCACTCAAAGCCAATGTCAACGAGCAGGGGGACAAGCTCTTAGGCGGTAAACACATCCAAGGAAAGCTGATGAGTAAAGTAGTTAACTTACTGTTCCTGCAATTGTGTAAAATCATTCCAGTACCCTGATGCGATAGCCCTTCATTTATATGGAGGGTTTTTAAATCTCTCAAACTTTCAGTTACCCTGAATAGATGCATAATATCTGCCATCTGCATTTTTTGATATGGGTACAGTTACAGTGTGAGCCTTCTTGCTATTTACAGCTATTTTCAGGTATATAGACCACGCGGTAGGGGCACAGCAATGCTCATTGGTGTCAACTTAAGAAAAAATCTGCTTTGAGAAGGTGTTTTGCCCTCATTCCCTAACCCCTTCTCCCAACTTGGGAGAAGGAGAACTAGAGAATTTGCTCCCCTCTCCCAAAATTGGGAGAGGGGCTGAGGGTGAGGGTGAAACCTCGAAAGCATGCCTTGCCTAACTTCTACGTTAAGTTGACACGCATGAGCTTTTTCTGTGCCCCTACGACAGATGTGGTTCAAATACATGATTTCTGCTGTAAGGTAAAAAGGTTATTTGTCTAAGTAAGTAGGTGAGAATAAATCAAAGTAGATTAAGTAATGTAAAAAATATTGAGATATGTTTGTAGTGTTCGCGTAGCGTCTCGTAGAGAGGGCTACCCTGCGGGAACGCTTCTCTACGAGAGGCTTCTCTGCGAGAGGCTTCGCCAACGCCAACGCGAACAGCCCTCAAATTAGGACTAAAGTCCTTACTACAAACCTTGAATTATTCACGCCGCTCTACTTAGTTCCGATAAATCTTCTATTTACTTTTAGGGAAATAAAATTTTTTATTGAGATGCTAATACCTCAATTTGTACAACTACTCGTTCTAATTCCTCAATAATTACAGTGGTTCCAGTCTTTTTGAAGGCATCCACAAGCGCCCGATAATACCAAAGAGTACCTTTTTTACGCCCCTGAAAACTACGCATTAGAAACTCTGCATATAGGAATTATATTTGATTTGTGAAAAAATCTCGGTAGTCTTGTAGTAGACCCTCTTGGCTAGAATGTTGCAAAAAAATTGTAGGTTGGGTGGAGGCTTTGCATAACCCAACATCCTGATAATCAGTTGGGTTGCGCTCCGCTCCACCCAACCTACGTCTAATGCACTATTTTAGCCTAGAGGGTCTACTACGTGCATTTCAAAAATCAAATACTAGTCCTATATAAAAGCAAAACTTTTAATTATAAATAATAGAATTATACTTTTAGATAGACAGTATTTAAATCTATATTCCATCGCCAGATAGATAAAATCCTGATACTAATTTATTAAAGTTACTCAAGGATATGCTATTTAAAGTAGGAGTCAATTAAATAATGGCATAAAGTCCTGGATTAGGAGAGCAAGCGCTGAATAAAGCGACAGCAATAGGATTATCTAGCCAATTAGATGAAGTAGAAAATTTAGATGTAAACAATCAAAACAGATCCGTTGAAACTGGTTCAAGGACAGGTGGATGGAGTCACGATCGAAGGTGAAGGTTTGGTTATGCAGAAAGACCTCCGCATGGAGGAATTGAAAATAGAAATGACTAGTGTTGCCATTAATCCTCTGAGTGTAGCTTTTGGCAAAATTGAACTCACTTATTGAACAAATTCCTTCCGCTTAAAAATAGGACGCGAATAAATTCAGGATACTAATAATGGAAACTACAGACACAACGCAAACAAGTTCAACACCTTTCCCAAATATTCCCCCAGTTATTGAAAGTA
>NZ_JBTYKD010000349.1:0-2634 GCF_054880495.1 Nostoc sp. | reverse complement strand
GCGGACGAGAGTTTGTGTAGCCGCGTTCGCATCGCGTGCCGGAGGCTCTATTCCATTCGCCCAGGCAAAAGTAGACACCAATGACAGATGTACGCCCTTACAAACGTATCTGTAGCAGAAATTTCGTGAAATGGTAGGTGTGACTTTTCACGAGATGTGGAATCAGAAAAATGTGCCTACAATTTCAGTATTAAAGCGGAAACAACATAAATTAACTTGCTAAAATTCCGCAATTGCCACCAAGACAATTGCAAAAACGCAGTGTAGCCTTTAACTAGAAAAACAGTATTAGGCAGCTGCTAGATAAAACTTTTATATTATTTTGTTGATCTTATGACTTCAAAACACACCAAAATTAAATTTCCCTTTTGGCAGTATCTGAACCAGCCCCTATTTAGTCGGGATACTAAATTAGTATTGAATCCCCAACGCTTTCTATTGATCTGGCGTCTTCAACTTTTAGAACGCTGCTGGACTAAAGAATGTGACGCCAAAGGTCCTCAACAGCATTAGATATTTGAAAAGCTGGTAAATTAAGCCTCGTCTACAGAACGTGGCTTTTTTCCGTCAAGTAAAGCACTAACAGTCATATCTCCCATGACATTAATCGCGGTGCGGCAGCGATCCAGAAACCAGTCTACAGTAACTAGCAAAGCGATGTACTGGGTAGGTAAGCCTACAGAAGTGAACACCAGTGTCATCGTTACTAGTCCAGCATTGGGAATGTTCGCTGCACCGACGGATGCAAAAATCGAGGTAAGAATGACAATTAACTGCTGTGCCAGATTTAGATGTTGCCCTAATTAGTTGGGAAATATACAACGCAGACATTGCTTCATAAAGGGCAGTGCCATCATTATTGAAATTTGCCCTGACTAATGCCCCCAAGGCAGCAGAAGATTCCCTTAAACCGACTTTTGTTTGCAAAACCTCAAAGGTTATGGGCATTGCCGCCGCCGAGGAAGAAGTCGAGAAAGGGCTAGCTTTAGTTTTAGGCGAAGTATTGCTCTCTGTTTGACTCATCTCTATAACAAACCTTGTTTTTTCAACTTAGTTAGTGCATCTTCAGCAGCATCTTTTTCAGCCTCTTTTTTATTACGTCCCGTACCCGTTCCATGCTCTTTTCCATCTACCAATACTCTAGCTACGAATTTTGGCGCGTGAGAAGGGCCTCCTATTTGTTCTGTCTCATATATCGGGGGATTTGGGGTAACATGAGATTGCACCCATTCCTGAAAGCGGTTTTTTGAGTCTACATTAGAGCGAGACACAACAAGATTCTCAGGTACAGAATTAAACAGCGGTTCTACAATTGCGCGAACTACTTCAATATTGGAACCATTATCCAAATAGTAAGCACCAAGAACAGCTTCAAAGGTGCTACTTAATAAATTAGGATTTTGATATCCTCCATCTCGAATTGCACCTATTCCTAACCGTATCCTAAAGTCTAAATCTACCTCCTTGGCGAACTTTGCCAATTGCTTCTCATCTACCAGTGCAGAACGTCGCCGAGTTAATTCATCTTCTCCCTTTTCTCCATGCTTTTTATAGAGATATTCACCGCTTAAGAAATTCAGGATAGCATCACCAAGAAACTCTAGGCGTTCGTTATGTTCTCCTTCTCCAGGATGTTCGTTGACATAAGAACGGTGGGTAAGTGCTTGTCGTAAAAGTTTTTCATTTTTGAAAATCAAAAGTTCGTGCATTTTTAAGTTTTACTTGTTTGTAAATTTAATTGAGTGAAAAGGCAGGCAAAGATGCCCATTTCACAATAAATATTCCTACAATTTCATGAATATAGTTTCAAAAAGTTATCTAAACTATTTGATAGCAGTCAGGATAATCGAGAGTATTACCACGTAAATTGTTGCAACGGAAATAAGAAATAACTAAGTTATCATTCGAGTGACCTCCGCCGTAACTGATAGGCATTAAGTGATCTAAAGTTATTTGCAAATGCCAGAGATGTTTATTACACCAATGATAGCAATTTCCGTTTCTGTCTTTAATTTGTTGTTTCTTGCGGCGTTTTCGTTCAGAATTCATTCTGCTCATTTGTTCTTAAATTTTGGCGTTGTGTTTACTCCGCAGGGTTAGTAAATCACGTATCTAGCATTAATAAATTGCTTTAGTACTATATTTACTTACACTGAGCAAAATTATTGCCCGAATAGCTATATAACCAATTCAAATTAATTCACTCTTTGTAAGTGCAAAGACGAGTGTATACAGGGGTTGCATTCGTAAAAACAAGTAGCCATCAGCAGAGCATAAATTAAATATTTTTACGCTTTTCCAATGGTTCAAAGCTGATCTGTATGAAACCACTAACCTCAGTTAGACACTTTTAGATGATGACTCCTTTGCTACGTTGACGATAAATATAACACATATAATCGGAGTACTGTCAATGGGTACTGGTTAAATCTTTTATTTATCAACTTGCTAGACTATATAATATATCTGGCAGAAACACCTACTGAAATAAAAAGCAAGATTGGGAAAGAAAGCAAGGATATTAACTGATTATAATGATCAGGGTAAGAGCATCTCAATTAGGCTTGACACAAGGATTCAGAAGAATCTAATGTAGGGTCAAGAAAACAAGAACTGAGAACTTGAATCATATAA
>NZ_JBTYKD010000348.1:0-3118 GCF_054880495.1 Nostoc sp. | reverse complement strand
ACCCCTTCTCGCAGATTTGGGAGAAGGGGAGCCAGAATTTCAAAGTCCCTCTCCCAGATATGGGAGAGGGATTTAGGGTGAGGGCAAAAACTACG
Source organism: Nostoc sp. (assembly GCF_054880495.1). NCBI lineage: Bacteria > Bacillati > Cyanobacteriota > Cyanophyceae > Nostocales > Nostocaceae > Nostoc > Nostoc sp. The sequence goes on along the minus strand of NZ_JBTYKD010000348.1, from coordinate 3,023 downwards.
GTTCTCAACATAGATGAGGTTTAGTAAATAAATTACTTATTACCCATTCTTGATTAAAAGTAGATAAATGCAATATGTGAATTTAGGTTTGTAGTGGTATTTATATTTTATCTACCGCGATCGCGTTCTAAATCATCAATAACTTTTTGCAAATACCACTCGTCTGACATCCCAGGATGATAATCCTGCTTCTGCTGAATCAATCGTTCGGCAATTTCCCAATATCCCCCAACCATTCGCAAAAGTCGCTGACGTAGCAGATTATATTTTTGCTTTTTTGACTCTGGACTAAATTTATGGATTTTTTCTAGGCTACTTAAGACTTGTTGATAATTTCCCCAGTCTTCTTGTTCACAAAAGATACTCGCCGCCCGTTGATAATCTTCCACGGCGTTTTGCATTTCTTCTAAGCAAGTATAGGCAATGCCGCGATTGTAGTAAGCTTGAGCATCATCGGGATTGATTTGCAGCGCTTTGGTGTAATCTGGAATTGCACCGAGATAATTGCCCGTTGACCGATAGGCATTACCTCTGGCAATATAGACTAAGGCATCTTCGGGTTGAATCTGGAGTGCTTGGTTAAAATCCGCGATCGCACCTTGATGATCTCCCAATATAGAACGGGCTTTGCCTCGGTTGCGATAGACAATGGCATCTGAAAAATTTAATCGCAATGCTTGATTAAAATCTGCGATCGCTTCTCGATAATTCCCCATTTTACAACGCACAACCCCACGACAGCAGTAAGCTTGGGCATCTTGCGGATCGGCTTTTAATACCCAGTTTAAATCAGCCAGTGCTTCTTGGCTATCTCCCTTTTCCGCCTTTTCTAATAATTGCGTGAAATATTCCTTTGTGGATAAAATTGGCGCATTGGTGGAATGTGATTGCTGTACAACAGGTAATTCTTTGGGTTGTAGTTGTTTAATTAGTTCCAGACACAGACGACAATTTTCTTTATCCTGTTGCTCTAGATATAATTGTGCAGCCTTTTTAAAATTAGCGATCGCATCTTGAATATAACCCTGTTTGCGCCGCACTATTCCCCGCAGATTATAAGCAGCAGCATAATTTAGATTGAGATGAATAGCGCGTTCAACATCCTCCAGCGCCCCCGGTAAATTTTTCAGCGTCACCCTTGCCAATCCACGACAATAATATGCCTCTACACTCTCAGGATTAAGCTTGAGGATTTCAGTATAATCTGAAACAGCCTTAAGGATTGCACCTGACTCATAATATGCCAAACCCCGTTGCAAGTAAGCTTCAAGAAAGTAAGGTGTCAGTTCTAAAGCATGGTTAAATGCCTCAATTGCTCCAGCGTAGTCTTTTCGCCTAGCCTTTTCCAATCCTCTATTGTAGAATTCGTCAGTCATGGCATTTATTTGGTTGATTCAGTTAGGTGAATTCCAGCAGGCTTGCTTCGTAGTCTAACCTATCCACTCACCGTTATATAAAACTTATCCAAAGTTACCTAAAAAACTCTTAAAAAGAAAGTTTACGAATATCTTTGGTGTTTACTTCCTACTTCATTCTGGAGATGTCGGCATCAACCAGTCCACAGGCTAACATCATCTAACTGACGACTTTTGAGAGAATCAGTGCGGCGTTCAAATCACGATCAATCACTTTACCGCAATGTTCACAGTTAAATACTCTTTCACTTAAGGAAAGTGTTTCTTTTTTAGTTCCACAATTTGAGCAAGTCTTGCTACTTGGGAACCACCTATCAACGACAACAAGCTTAGAACCGTAGAGTTCACATTTATAGGTCAACTGACGGCGAAACTCAAAAAACGACATATCAGCGATTGATGTCGCTAGCTTATGATTAGCCATCATCCCACTCACATTCAGATCCTCAATTACTACTGTGCCGTGGTTCTGGGCAAGTAGTGTGGTGAGTTTATGTAATGTGTCCTTGCGGATATTCGCTATTTTGGCGTGCAGCCTAGCAATCTCTATCTGTGCCTTTTTCCAGTTGGCTGAACCTTTAACTTTATGACGATGCAACCATTGCATTCGAGAAAGTTTGGCTTCATGCCTTCTGTAGGATTTTGCACTACTGAATACCTCTCCAGTAGAAAGCGTTGCCAGCACCTTCACCCCCAAGTCAACACCCACAATGGTTTTCTTGGTAGATTCCTGTTGCTCAATATCAAACCTAAAGCTAATAAACCATCTGTCCCCTTGGCGAGATATTGATACCGATTTTGGATTAAGTTGAGGCAATGGCTCATAGGTTTTCAAAACTCCAATTTTCGGGACTTGAATTTTATTAAGAGCAATCACCTTAATCACACCTTCGAGAGTAAAGCAATCGCGCAATCCCTTTTTCTTGAAATTGGGAACTCCAGAAGTCTTTTTAAAGCATCTATCCCATGCAGTCCTTAATGACCGTAATGCTTCCTGTGGTGCTGACTTAGAGCATTCATAGTACCAAGGACATTCAGGCTTTACTAGCGCTACTAACCATTTATGGAGGTCAATAGCACTAGGAAACTTTATTTTCTCCGTTACGTTAGCTTGATTGTGATTAAGGATTTGTTTTGTTAATCTCAAGCCCCAGTTCCAAGCGTGGCGGGAAACTCCACAATGCTGTAACAACTTAGTACGCTGTATGTTATTCAGTTTCAATTCGGTTTTGAAACCTAAGAGCATTTATCTAGCCTTACTGCTACAATATCTAGTATACCACAGATAAAACCACATGAGTACGATAAAATTTAAACCGCAGAAAAAAGTAGCCTATGATAAGACACCTCTTCAGTTGAAAGTTTCATCAGGAGTTAGAGAAAAAGTTATGGCTATTCCTGGTTGGCAAGAAACAGTGAGAGGATTTCTTGATCAAATGATTGGTGCAAAGGAAAAACCTACTCAAATCAAAGAAGATTGATCAGGTTTAGATAAATATCTTGCAATTTAGTTTCACCCTGCAATCTCCAACGAATTCAGAAAAAACAAATCTTGGTAGAGATTCTAGGATATCCTTAGATCAGTGAAAGATTTGCCAAAAAAAGTAA
>NZ_JBTYKD010000347.1:0-2017 GCF_054880495.1 Nostoc sp. | reverse complement strand
AGAATGACCCCGAAAGTAATTATTTTTGATTTTGATGGCACAATTGCTGATACAGTAGATGCCCTTGTAAGTATTGCTAATCGTCTAGCTGTAGATTTTGGTTATAGGCACATCAGCCCAGAGCAATTAACCCTACTTAAAAACCTTACATCTAGGGAAATTATTAAATACTCAGGAGTTTCTCTATTTAAGATCCCTTTTCTAGTCAAAAAAGTTAAAGGAGAGTTAAAAAACAAAATTCCAGAATTAAAGCCAATTCCGGGAATTAAAGAAGCATTAATTGAACTCCAAGCTAAAGAATATAAGCTAGGCATTATCACTTCTAATTCTAAAGAAAATGTGACGCAATTCCTCACAATCAATGATTTAAATCATCTATTTGATTTTATCTACTCAGGAATTACAATTTTTGGCAAAACAACGATCATCAATAATGTATTGAGGCAAAATCAACTCCAACCTCAAGAAGTTATTTATGTCGGAGATGAAACCAGAGATATAGAAGCATCAAAGAAAGCAAATATCCAAGTGATTGCAGTGACTTGGGGCTTTAACTCACCGGAAGCACTAGCCAAGCAAAATCCAGATTATTTGATTCAGCAACCTAGCGAATTACTAGAAGTGATGAATCGTAGTTAATTAATAGTTAATATTTTAACTATTAACAATTCGCCCAAACAATAGGATGGGCAATGTCTACCAATACCGATAACTTCAACTTTAATATTTGTGACATTGCCTAGCCTACAAAATAGCCAGATATCAGGAAAACTAATTTTTCCGTTCACCCTTTTCTAAAGCTTGTTTTATTAAATCATCACTGACATTAGTTACACCCTGAGTTGAAGAATTCCCAACTTCCTTTGCTAACTCTAGATACTCATCAGGATTACCAGTTGACTGCGATTGGGTTTTTGTTTCTTCTGGTTTAGAGGTTTTATATTGAGGTGCAGTGGCTGCTTCGGCTACTGCTGCACCTTTACCTGTCCGATCAACTTCACTGACGCTGAATTGCTGTGCAGCTGCATAATCAGCATCAAAATCTACCTTTGGCGCTTTTTCTTCACCACTAGCTATGCTTTCGGCAGCTAATTGGGCTTCATGGGTGGTAGCTTCATTTAAATTGGGCTTTACTTCATCAGGCATAATTAAAACCTTAGGTAAATTTTTTATTGCTGGGGCAATTATAGCAAATTAAGGTGCTACTTTCTTGCTACCTGGGGAGAGACTTTTACCTCTATTAAAAGATAGATTAAAGCTGGAATTTCTAATTAATTTAACTCTTTCTATCGGTAGTAGAATGTGATTCTCAAACTCTGGTAGGACTTAGTTTGGCGTATTAAATTTCCTTGGAAACAAAATTATGACTGCAAGTTACGATAAAACCATTTCTCAAGCCCAGAGCAATGAAACTCAACAATTGGTGGACGCATTTAATGCTTTAGACACCGATGCCAAACTAGCCTGGTTCTATTTGGTTTATAAAAAAATGGGTGACTCTGTGACTCCAGCTGCTCCGGCTGCGGCTGAACCAGAATTAGCACCAATTCTGCTAGGAGATTATTTGGAATTATCAGATGAGCAGCAACTAAATATTATGCGGGATATAGTTAACCGCAAAGATACAGAATATTCTCGTGCCTATGGAGCGATCAAAGAAAACAACCAGTTGTTAGTTTGGTATGCTTGGGCAGTAGCTATGGGGGATACGGTGGTTGACTTACCAGCTACCTACCAGGCAAGTAAGGCAATTAATGATTTGCTTTCTCAAACTGAAGGACTAGATTTTGAGGAGCAAATCTCGGTGTTTCGGACAATAGCTGGTGAAATGGGTTACACCGATGTCAAGCCGATCGCAACGCAAGCAGAAACTGGGAAAACGCCAAGTTTGTAATCATCTCAAAACCGCATATATCAGCCCCAACGACTAGGAGTCGCAGCTACAGCACTTTGCAGGTAAATTAAGTACACATCTTAATATGAGAAATCTTGTGGGGTGGGCATCCTGCCCGCCCTT
>NZ_JBTYKD010000346.1:0-2244 GCF_054880495.1 Nostoc sp. | reverse complement strand
GATGGTTTTGCTCGTTGGTCAATTCGTCACTCACCTGTATTCATCTCATCACCTCCCTATCGGGTAGGTGAGAGGCTTCTACTATTTAAGCTAAAACTCTCACTGAAAATTCTTAATCTGCATTGATAGGTTTTTGTAAACTTTGTTGCAAGTACTCGAATTTATGATGATAATGAAAATATTTTAGAAGGCAGAAGCGATAAATGCTAGTCTCTGCCTTCTTTTTGCTTTTTATTATCATAAGAATTCTTTAAGTAAATTAACTGATTCATCACAGATATACTATCTTAACCACAGATACCGCGTATACACAGTACAATGATGTCGAATTGGAAATGACACCATTTGTACGGTTACTTGGTGTCCATTAATGGGTAACTCTGGATACTGGTAATTTTTATTCAGTACTATTACCAGATAGCTACTGTTTTTTAGAAGACAAGCTAAAAAAGCATTTTAGCCATACTTAGGTGAAAATGCCCAGATGTAAATCTCAAATCAGGTGTATAAGTTTATACATTTGTTTACACCGCCAGATCCAATACTGAGTTACTAACTAAGGCTAGAGCTACTGACCGTTGACGATTCAGTTTTTGCAACATACCCTATTTTTTCCCTATGATGATTCATAGTTTAGGTTTTCTCAGTTTGAGCGCATCTCTTGTACTTCCTTGGGCATTAACAGGTCTGGTTCAAGGAGACAGAATAACAGAGTCTTTAGTTAAAGATGTTCGTCACTCATCCACTGTTCAGCAAATGCCACTATCTAGCCGCAAGCTGATCAGTAGGGTTACAACTGCGACAACATACTATGTTAGTGGTACTGGAAACGACAGAAATAGCGGGCTCACTACCTCATCCGCGTTTAGAACAATTCAAAGGGCAGCAGATTTGACTGACCCTGGCGACACAGTATTGATTATGAACGGAGTATACAGAAATTTACCCAATGCTGGTAGTGTAGTAAATATTCAACGTTCTGGAAATGCAAAAGCATGGATTAAATATAAAGCATATCCTGGGCAGTTCCCAAAAATTCAGCACGATACATGGAGTGGTATCGGGTTGTCAAATGGAGCTTCATATATTGAGATTAACGGGCTAGAGATTATAGGGAACAATGCCAATATAACCCTTGGTTATGCATTAAGTCAGAAGTGGAACAAATCAAATCGGCGTACAAACGGAAGTGGCATAAGCGTTGATGGAGTCAATGGTCATCTTTCTCACATAAATATTCTGAACAACATAGTGCATGACTGTGGAGGAGGAGGTATCGGAGTCAGGGAGGCTGATTATGTGAAGGTGGACAATAACACTGTGTATAATAATGCCTGGTATAGTGTCTTTGGTCCCAGTGGCATTGGCATTGCAAAGAGTTGGAATTCTGACAGCAATCGGGGATACAAGATGTTCGTGACCAATAACAGGGTCTACAAAAATCGTATGTACATTCCCTGGCTTGAGTCGGGAACAATCTCAGACGGTAATGGGATTATTATCGATGTTTCAAAACTTGCGAGAAATGGTGCATATCGAGGACGAACTTTAATTGCAAACAATATCAGCTACAAGAATGGCGGTTCGGGGATTCATGCCCATAGTAGTGAGCATATCGATATTGTCAACAACACGGCATATGAGAATGGGCAAAGTCCAAACCTTAAAAAAGGGCAAATATATGCTGGTTATTCATCTGATGTGAAGATTTTCAATAACATTATCTATGTTTCCCCTGGTCAAAATGCGAACAGCAACATGAAGAATATCAACGTCACCTATGACTACAATCTTTACAGCAAGGGTGCGGTGATTGCTGTGATGGGACCTCACGATATTATTGCAGACCCACAGTTCATAAATCCCTCAATTGCTGACTTTAGAATCAAAGGAACGAGTCCGGCGATCAATATGGGTTACGATTGGAAAGATTTGAAAACGGATTATGCAGGTAAACCTCGTCCTGCTGGTGGTGGATATGATATTGGAGCATACGAACATCAGTAATCTTAATATCATGTCCTGCTATCTGCCCATAGTTGCGTCAGACTGAAGTCTACGCTTATACAAAATAATAAGCTTGCTTTTGCAAGCTTATTATTTTCTGACTAATTAAACACGCTATATCAGTTATGGTGTTCAGTTCACTTGTAAGCAACTCTTTCTCTGAAGCCACTGAGCTTTAGCCCAGATCGAGCATACCAAACAAGGACATTTGTCCTTGCAACTGGCAGGTCATCCCCG
>NZ_JBTYKD010000345.1:0-14083 GCF_054880495.1 Nostoc sp. | reverse complement strand
CCTTTGTACTTCTTAATCGCTTTGTTATGCATCCTTGGTTCACCCGTACTGGCAAAAGTTGCTGGCTCAATTAATTCCTCATCCCAATTACCAATTAACAATCTGACATCGCTAGCTGTCGTCACTGACCCCGCTTCACTACTACAACAGGGCAAAGTTTTATACAATACCGGAAACTTCGCCAAGGCTGTAGAAGTGTTACAACAGGCTGTCCAAGCATATAAACACACTTCTCTACGAGACGCTGCGCGAACGGCATTGCTCAGTGACCAGCAAGGGGAGACCCTGAGACTGGCAGCGACACTGAGTAATCTTTCCCTAGCTTACCAGCAACTCGGTGCATGGAGTCAGGCACAGCAGGCAATTACAGAGAGCTTAAATTTGCTCAAAGGAGAGGATGAAAACCAAAATCTGCAAATATTTGCCCAATCACTAGATATTCAAGGTCGTCTCCAACTGAGAATGGGACAGTCGGAGGCGGCTTTAGCAACTTGGCAGCAGGCGGAAAAAATTTACAAGCAAGCTGATAATAAAAGCGGCGTGGTGCGATCGCTAATCAATCAAGCACAGGCATGGCGAACCCAAGGATTTTACCCTCGATCTGTCAAAACACTCGAAGAGGTTAGTCAGAGGTTAAAATCTCAACCAGATTCTATCGAAAAAACAGTAAGTTTGCGATCGCTCGGTGATGCCCTTTTAGTAGTGGGCGATTTGGAAAAGTCACGCCAGGCGCTAGAAGAAAGTCTGAGGATTGCTCGAAACCTGCAATCAAGCGCTGATATTGGGGCTAGTCTGTTCAGCCTGGGGAATAATGCCCGTAAACAACAGGATAAAGCAAAGGCGATCGTCTATTATCAACAAACAGTTGAAGCATCTCCCTCACCTCTGACAAAAGTCCAAGCGCAACTGAATCACCTGGGCTTACTGATTCAAGATCAACAATGGCTAGAGGTTCAAACTCTCTTGCCGTTGATTGAGTCGCAACTCGACAAACTCCCCCTCAGCCGTGCTAGTATTTTCGCTCAAGTTAACTTTTCACAAAATTTGTCAAAAGTAAAGAGTGGTGTCTTGCAAGCATCCAGTCAGAATTACTACTTAGGATTTAGCAGAAAAGACTCAGCACTATTACTTGCTAGCGCCATCCAGCAATCCCGCAATTTAGGGGACAACCGGGCAGAAGCCTATGCTCTGAAGAGTTTAGGCGGCTTGTACGAAGAATCCAGACAGTGGTCAGAGGCGCAAGACCTGACCCGACAAGGATTAGCTTTGGCACAGAGCAGCAATGCACCAGAAATTACCTATAGTTTACAGTGGCAGTTAGGTAGATTGCTCTGGGCAGAAAAAGATATTAATGGTGCGATCGCGGCCTATGATGCTGCTGTAGAAACTCTCCAGTCTCTTCGCAAAGATTTAGTAGTCAATAAAGATATAGTCAACCAGGATGTGCAATTTAACTTCCGGGACAGCGTAGAACCCATCTACCGACAGTCAGTAGAGTTATTGCTGAAATCCCAAGAAGCGAAACCAGATGAAAAAATATTAGAGAAAGCACGTCAGCGAATTGAAGCACTCCAACTAGCAGAATTGGACGACTTCTTCCGGGAAGCTTGCCTGCAAGGTCAAAGAGTAACCCTCGATCAAGTCGTAGACCAAGATAATCCCACAGCTGCTATCCTTTATCCAATTATTCTGGAAAAAGAAGTCCAGGTAATTGTCAAAATTCCCAAACAACCTCTGCAAAGCTACACTACTCAGATTTCGCACACAGAAGTAGAGAAACTCTTAGTAGAACTGCGAAAAAATCTTGTCAATCCCACCGCTACTAAAGCCGTCCAAACCCACTCGCACGAAGTTTACAACTGGCTGCTCAAACCCATTGAGTCACAATTGCAAAAAAATGGGGTAGATACCCTAGTGTTCGTTCTGGATGGGCCGTTACGTAATTTACCAATGGCAGCTCTTTATGATGGTAAGCAATATTTAGTAGAGAAATATGCGATCGCACTGAGCGTCGGTCTGCAACTCTTCGACCCTAAACCGCTAGTGCAACAGCAGCTAAGAGCTATAACTGCCGGATTAACTCAGCCGCCGCCAGGGTTTTCCAAGTTTGCACCCTTGCTGGCGATCAAATCTGAATTCGAGGGCATTACCAAAGCAGGAGTTTCGACAACTAGCCTACTAGATAAAGATTTTAAGAAAAAGAATTTAGAGAGTGAAATTGGTGCTGCTTCATTCAACATAGTGCATTTAGCAACCCACGGTCAGTTTAGTTCCCGCCTTGAAGACACTTTTATTTTGGATTTCGATGGTGAGATAAATGTCAAGGATTTTGATACTCTCTTTCGCAGTCAGGGTAAAACCATAGTAGAATTATTAGTTTTGAGTGCTTGCCAGACAGCAACAGGAGATAGCCGTGCAGCACTCGGTCTAGCAGGAGCAGCTGTACGAGCTGGCGCACGCAGTACCGTAGCTTCCCTGTGGCAGATTGATGATGAATCGACGGCAATGTTTGTTAGTGCCTTCTATCGAGAACTCAAGAGTGGCAAAATCACCAAAGCCGAAGCTATCCACCGCGCCCAATTACAACTGCTAAAACATCCTAACTACAAAGCACCAAGCTTTTGGTCTGCCTATGTGTTGATTGGCAATTGGTTGTAATTTAAGAACTGGGGAAAAGTCTTCTCAGTCTTCTCTAGGGACTGACAAATAAAAAAATATCCAACTACTTATTGTGAGGTGGGCGTCTCGCCATTGCTGTCAACTTCAGAAAAAATCTGCTTTGAGAAGACGTTTTGCCCTTATCCCCTAACCCCTTCTCCCAAGTTGGGAGAAGGGGAACTAGATAATTTGCTCCCCTCTCGCAAAATTGGTAGAGGGGCTGAGGGTCAAACCTCGAAAGCATGCCTTGCCTAACTTCTATTACTTTCTCTAGTCACTTGATTTAGGTAAATTATTGACTCAATATTGGCAATGTCTACGGCAACCAACTACGTATCTCGGCTCTGGGCGCAGGGGTCACTAAAAATTCATTTCTTTAGTTTATCTAAAGTCCCATTTAAGTTCTCAAATTACCTTTCTAAGATAGAGGCAGCAACTACTATAAGTTGCCATACACAACTAAAACCCAAATAACAGCTAGTGGCTGCCGATAACACAAAAATGACTAAAGCGCCAGAATCTTTAGACTTATCTACCTACGAGGCAACAGACAAATCCCTAGATCGTGATTGTACAACCTTATCCCGTCACGTCCTCCAGCAACTTCAGAGTTTTTCGGCAGATGCACAGGATTTAAGTGCGCTGATGAATCGCATCGCCCTGGCGGGGAAACTGGTTGCTCGTCGCATGAGTCGCGCTGGTTTAGTGGAAGGCGTTCTCGGATTTACTGGGGATGTTAATGTCCAAGGAGAATCCGTCAAAAAGATGGATGTCTATGCCAATGATGTGTTTATCTCAGTGTTTAAGCAAAGCGGCTTAGTCTGTCGCCTCGCTTCTGAGGAAATGGAAAATCCCTATTACATCCCGGAAAATTGCCCCATTGGGCGCTATACTCTGCTGTATGATCCAATTGATGGATCATCCAACACTGATATTAACCTTAGCTTAGGTTCCATTTTCGCCATTCGCCAACAAGAAGGAACTGATAGCGATCGCAAGGCAACTGACCTCCTCACCAATGGACGTAAGCAACTCGCAGCCGGATACATCTTATATGGCCCCTGCACAATGCTGGTCTATACTATAGGTAAGGGCGTTCATTCCTTTGTCCTTGATCCCAGCTTAGGAGAGTTTATTCTCACAGAAGAAAATATCCGCATTCCTACCCACGGTTCTGTTTACAGCGTCAACGAAGGTAACTTTTGGCAGTGGGAAGAATCGATTCGAGAATACATCCGCTACGTTCATCGCACACAAGGGTACACAGCTCGTTATAGCGGCGCAATGGTCAGTGACATCCATAGACTTTTGGTTCAAGGCGGTGTCTTTCTCTACCCAGGCACAATTCAAAACCCAGAAGGAAAATTGCGCTTGCTTTATGAAACCGCTCCTCTGGCCTTTTTGATTGAGCAAGCAGGTGGTCGTGCTACTACAGGACTGATGGATATCTTAGATGTGGTGCCGAAAAAACTCCATCAGCGCACGCCTTTAATTATTGGTAGCAAAGAGGATGTAGCCAAGGTGGAGTCTTTTATTCAAAACGGACACTAAAATCGCCAGGTGGAAGACAAAAGAAAATAAAGCTTTCTTTACAAGCTTTGGAACTGGATAGTTATTTTTGCCATACTGCACTACAAGACGGTGACAAAAGTATCAAGATGCGTCTAGCCTATGGCATTAATTAAAAGTTAATCATGGTGATTTAGGATTGGAAATGTAGAATAGCACTTCTTGAAGATCAATTAAAAATTATCTCAGCTGGCCGATGCGATAAGTGATTGACAACGCCACAATTCAAAAGTCACCATCAAAATTTGATGGGTTTTGCCAACTTCACTTGGAAACATCACTATACAGGAGTGAAACAAATTAGAGCTATGGCTACTAATCATCTACTAGAAATTACCCAATACGGTCAAAGTATCTGGATTGATAATTTGACCCGTGACATTATTCAATCAGGCGAACTCAAAGACCTGGTTGAAAATCAAGGTATCTCTGGGATTACTTCTAACCCAGCTATCTTTGAAAAAGCGATCGCTGGTAATGTCATTTATGATGCCGATATCGAAGCCGGAGTTCGGGCTGGCTCACCGATACAGAAAATTTACGAATCCCTAGTTTTTGCAGATATCCGTAACGCCTGTGATATTTTACGCCCAGTTTATGAAGCCTCGAATAGACTAGATGGTTATGTGAGTATGGAAGTACCACCAACCATCGCCCAAGATACTGAAGCAACCATAGTCGAAGCCCGGCGCTATTTCCAAGAAATTGGTCGGGAAAATTTGATGATTAAAATTCCCGGTACAGAAGCAGGCTTACCAGCAGTGGAACAGGCGCTCGCTGATGGTATAAATGTCAATATTACGCTACTGTTTTCTGTAGAAAGCTACATTAACACAGCTTGGGCTTATATTCGGGGCTTAGAAAAACGGGTGGACCAGGGTAAGGACATCAGTAGAATTTCTTCAGTCGCTAGCTTCTTCCTCAGCCGAATTGATAGCAACATTGACGCCAAAATTGATGCTAAGTTGAAAAAAGGCGTTGATGATATTGCCGTGGAAGCAAGGCTCAGAGCTGTTAAAGGGAAAGTAGCGATCGCTAACGCGAAGATTGCGTACCAAGAATACAAGAAAATCATTAGAAGCGAGCGTTGGCAGGCTTTGGCAACCAAAGGAGCAACAATACAACGGCTACTTTGGGCAAGCACCAGCACCAAAGACCCCAACTACAGAGACGTGATGTATATCGAAGAGTTGATCGGCCGAGATACCGTTAACACCGTACCACCAGCGACGATTAAAGCTTGTGCCGATCATTGTAACGTCAGCGATCGCTTAGAAACAGATGTAGACAAAGCTTACACCTTGATCGAAAACCTCAAAGATCCCGATATTAACATCGATCTGGATGCCGTAATGGATGAACTGTTAGTCGAAGGTATTGACAAGTTTATCCAGCCCTTCCAGTCCTTGATGAACTCTTTAGAAGAAAAGATCAAGGTATTGTCGCCAGTGTAGGGGCTGGGTATTGGGGACAAGGGGGACAAGGGAGACAAGGGGGACAAGGGAATAAAGAAAGTGTTTTCCCAATGCCCAATGCCCCATGCCCCATGCCCAATCTCAAAATCCAAAATCCAAAATCCAAAATCCAAAATCCAAAATTGTTATGGTTAGTCTGCTAGAAAATCCCTTGCGCGTTGGTCTGCAACAACAAAGGATGCCCGAACCCCAAATTATAGTCATTTTTGGCGCTTCTGGTGATCTCACCTGGCGCAAACTAGTACCAGCACTTTACAAATTGCGGCGAGAACGGCGTATTCCACAAGAAACTACCATTGTCGGTGTGGCACGTCGAGAGTGGAGCCACGAGTACTTCCGTGAACAGATGCAAAAAGGCATGGAAGAGGCACATCCTGATGTCGATTTAGGGGAACTTTGGAAAGACTTCTCTCAAGGTTTGTTCTATAGTCCTGGGGATATAGACAATCCCGAAGGCTACCAGAAACTCAAAAGCTTATTGAGTGAATTAGACGAAAAACGGGGTACGCGAGGGAATCGGATGTTCTACCTCTCAGTTGCCCCCTCATTCTTTCCCGAAGCGATTAAGCAGCTAGGAAGTGCTGGGATGCTAGAAGATCCCTACAAACATCGTCTAGTAGTTGAAAAACCCTTTGGTCGGGACTTGGCTTCTGCCCAGAGTCTTAACCAAGTGGTACAGAAATTTTGCAAAGAAAACCAAGTATATCGCATTGACCACTACTTAGGTAAAGAAACAGTCCAGAATTTGCTGGTGTTTCGCTTTGCCAATGCGATTTTTGAGCCGTTGTGGAATCGTCAATTTGTTGACCATGTGCAAATTACCGTCGCAGAAACCGTAGGAGTGGAAGACCGGGCTGGTTATTATGAAAGTGCCGGCGCACTACGGGATATGTTGCAAAATCACCTCATGCAACTTTACTGTTTAACGGCGATGGAAGCACCCAACGCAATGGATGCCGACAGCATCCGCACAGAAAAAGTGAAGGTACTCCAAGCTACTCGTTTAGCTGATGTTCACAATCTCTCAGGTTCAGCAGTACGTGGGCAGTATAGTGCTGGCTGGATGAAGGGTCAAGCAGTGCCGGGGTATCGGACAGAACCAGGCGTTGATCCCAACTCCACCACACCCACCTACGTAGCAATGAAGTTTTTGGTGGACAACTGGCGCTGGAAAGGTGTTCCTTTCTACTTGCGTACCGGGAAGCGGATGCCGAAAAAAGTTAGTGAGATTTCCATTCACTTCCGCGAAGTTCCGTCTCGGATGTTCCAATCTGCCGCCCAACAGACAAACGCCAACATTTTGACGATGCGGATTCAGCCGAATGAAGGAATTTCCCTGCGTTTTGATGTGAAAATGCCGGGGGCAGAATTCCGCACCCGTTCCGTTGACATGGACTTTAGTTATGGTTCCTTTGGCATCCAAGCAACATCCGATGCCTACGATCGCCTATTTCTTGATTGTATGATGGGCGATCAAACATTATTCACCCGGGCGGATGAAGTAGAAGCAGCTTGGCAAGTAGTAACGCCAGCCCTTTCCGTTTGGGATGCACCCGCCGACGCAAATACTATTCCCCAGTACGAAGCCGGTACTTGGGAACCAGCAGAAGCAGAATTCTTAATTAACCAAGATGGCCGTCGCTGGCGCAGACTCTAAATATTAGTCATTAGTCACTAGTAAAAACAAATGACCAATGACAAAATCCAAAATCCAAAATCCAAAATCCAAAATTCCTTATGGCTCCCCAAGCGTCTACAATTTTTTCACTTCAGGCACCAAAAGATATTTCGCTTAACGAATTAGATGCGGAACTGAATCAAATTTGGCAAAGCTACGGCATTAGTGGCGAGACCGGTGGGCTTCCTGCTGCTACTCGCGCGACTACATTTACCTTAGTGGTTTATGAACCGGAAGAAACCCAGTATCTTTTGGCTACTTTGGGATTTTACAACGGACCACTTGACGGGATTTTAGGGCCTCAAATGGAAGCTGCGCTGCGGCAAGTGCAGAAAAAATATGCACTGCCACATACTGGAATAGCAACACCTGAAACCCTGGCTATCTTGAGAGAAGAATTCGCCAAACGTCAAGGAAACGCGGCTACAGGGGATAATAGTTCTACTAGTATTCCCAGCTTAAATGCCCCAAGCCCCAGAATTGCCGATGAAATCGCCCTCCGCAACCCCTGCCGCATTATTGCACTGTTTCCCATTGCTGGCGAAGATGAAGGGGTTAAGGCTCAAGTTTCTGCCTATTGCCCCATCCAAAAGCAATCATCAAGCACACTAATCTGCTGCGAATATATAACTCTCAGTGGAACTCCTGCTGCCTTGGAACGGATCGGGGGGATGATTCCAGCATTGTTAATTGGCGGCTTACCAAAGTTTGTCTGGTGGAAAGCAACACCAGACCCAAACAACAGTCTATTCAAACGGTTGGCAGCAGTATCCAACAATGTTATTGTGGATTCTTGCCGCTTTAACGAGCCAGAAAGTGATTTACTCCACCTACAAGAGTTGGTAGAAAGTGGTGTTCCCTTAGCTGACCTAAACTGGCGTCGCCTCTCAGCATGGCAAGAATTAGCAGCTGAAGCCTACGATTCTCCTCACCGTCGGGCTGCCTTGAAGGAAATTGACCGAGTAACAATTGATTACGAAAAAGGCAATCCCGCACAAGCATTGCTGTTTTTGGGTTGGCTGGCAAGTCGTCTAGAATGGCAGCCAGTTTCCTATCAAAAGGAAACCGGAGATTACGACATCACTCGCATTGCCTTTGTTGCCCAAGATCAACGACAAGTGGAAGCAGAATTAGCGGGTGTTCCCCTTGCTGATGTGGGTGAGATTATAGGCGACTTGATTGCCCTGCGCCTCAGTTCGACAAATCCGCAGGCAGACTGTGGTACAGTAATTTGCTCGGAAACTGGTGGCTGTATGCGGATGGAAACACACGGTGGTGCCCAATCTGCCGGTCTGTTTCAACAAGTAACTTCACTTTCGGAACAAAAGGCGGAAGCATTGCTAAGTCAGCAGGTGCAACGTTGGGGGCGCGAGTCACTTTTTGAAGAAAGTCTGGGAGTGACAGCGAATATTTTCAAATTGGAAACAAATAATTAGCTTCCCCTGGAAAGAATAAAAGTTACCAAAATTGCGAAAATCAAACACAAGCTCTTTAGATTTTTGGATATTTCAATAATCTGGAGGGTTTTTCTATTTTCCTTGGTTTTAGCCTAATACGCTTGGGTTAAGAAAAATAGCTTTGTTGGGTAGAGCAATAGCGAAACCCAACAAATGGTTGATAATGTTGGGTTACCCTGCGGGATCTTGCTACGTTCCTCAACCCAACCTACACTAGTTTTAGTTTTTAGCCTTAACGCAAGCGTATTGGGTTATCAAATAGTTTATATATTTGGTGAAAAAGAATGTGGAGATGCGTTAGGGCAGCGCGACGAAGCCCAGTCCTATTTCGCGTCTCTACAAGGATTTCAGGTAACGCATAATTAATTTCACCGATGTCTTTTGTTGTTGCTTTCCCCAAATTATTGAAAGGATACGTCGTATGCGCCTCCACGCTCAAGTGCGCGTTTATAAGCAGGTCGTGCATGAATGCGCTCAACAAATTTTTTGAGCTTTGGTCGGCTCTCGACCTCTTCTCTTAGCATGGCGATTTGTTCGAGGGGAAAGCTCATTTGGATATCGGCGGCGGTAAATTCTTCACCTACAAACCACGTACTTTTACGGAGTTGGTCTTCTATGTAGTCAAAATGAAGTTTGATCTGGGGCGCGACGAATCCGCTAATAACGCTGCTGTCTCCTGCTCCCAAATTGTTCAACACCAGCCGCATCACCAGCAGTGGCATTGCAGAGCCTTCGGCGTAATGCAGCCAATACGTATAGCGCACGTACTCCGGCGTACCTGATGCCGGGACTAGCCGACCATTGCCGTAGCGATCAACTAGGTATTCGACGATCGCGCCCGACTCAGCGATCGTCAGGTCTGCATCTGTGATCACTGGTGACTTGCCGAGGGGATGGACTTGGCGCAGCGACTCTGGTGCCAGCATTGTCTTTGGATCGCGTTCATAGAATTTGATCTCGTATTCGATACCTAATTCTTCGAGCAACCACAGCACACGCTGCGATCGCGAGTTGTTAAGATGATGGACAATTATCATAAAAGGTTCCTCTTCTGGTGGCTTATTGTTATCCGATCTCAGCTAATCTCTAAGTATAATTATTAGACAGACTTTTTCAATCTAACTCCCCTAATTGGCTGGTTTTTTTCCTTCTTTGAATTTTGAATTGTTATTTATGGCTTTAGTCATTGCCGGGGAACGTAGTGGAGTGGGTAAGACAACAGTCACGCTCACCCTTTTAGCATCTTTACGTCGTCGCGATCGCTTGGTGCAATCTTTCAAGGTAGGCCCAGACTACATTGATCCGATGTTTCATCAACACGTAACTGGTCGTGCTTGTCGCAATTTAGACCCAGTACTGACTTCCGAAGCTTATGTTCAGCAATGTTTTGCCGATCATAGCCAATTGAGTGAATATGCTCTAGTAGAAGGGGTAATGGGGTTATTTGATGGAGTGAAGAGGAGTAGGGAGTGGGGAGTGGGGGACATGGGGGATGAGTTTGGCCGATGCCCAATGCCCAATGCCCAATGCCCGACAGACTTTGCAAGTACGGCACACATCGCGCGGCTTTTAGATTTAGCTGTGGTGTTGGTGATTGATTGCAGTCGTTTATCTGGTTCTGTCGCTGCGATCGCTCACGGCTACCAGTCTTTTGATCCCCGAATTAAAATAGCTGGGGTAGTATTAAATCGCGTCGGGAGCGATCGCCACCTCTCTCTGCTCAAAGATTCCCTAGAATTCTTACAATTGCCCATTCTCGGCGTAGTGCGGCGTCAAGATAACATCACAATTCCCGATCGCCATTTGGGTTTAGTACCGACAGCCGAACTTCCCGAACTCAACGCTTTAATTGATCGCCTCACCGATTTAGGTGATACTTGCTTCGACTGGCAACGCTTATTACCTTTGTTAAAATCCGAACCTCTCCCTCATCCCCCACCCTGCGGTCAGCTAAAGCTACATCCCCCCTCATCAGTCAGGATTGCAGTAGCCCGCGATCGCGCTTTTAATTTTTACTACCAAGATAATCTCGATTTGCTGCAACAGCTTGGCGCAGAACTGGTTTTCTGGAGTCCCTTAGAAGATGCTGGTATACCAAAAGATGTGCAGGGAATGTATTTTGGGGGTGGTTTCCCAGAAGTTTTTGCCCAGCAATTAGCAGAAAATACCAGCGTTCGTGATGCATTGAAAACGGCAATACTTAAAGGAATGCCTACAATTGCCGAATGCGGAGGATTGATGTATTTGTGTGAGCAAATTATCGATTTTGAGAGTAAATCTTGGTCGATGGTGGGAGTATTACCGACCTCAGCTGTAATGGGTGGGCGTTTAACTTTGGGATATCGTCGTGCAGTCGCTTTGCAAGATAATCTGTTAGTTAAGGCAGGTACAACAGTTTATGGACATGAGTTTCATCGTTCCCATTTAACCTTAACTCCCACTCAGCCCCTATTTGAAACTTCTCGCTACGATTGTGAGGAAAATATGGGATGCGAGGGATGGGGTTTACCTGCAAACGTTCATGCTTCTTATGTTCATCTGCATTGGGGAGAAAGTAGAGAAATTCCCCAGCAGTTTCTTAAAGAATGTCTGAAAGTAGCATCTTCAGGAACGTGGATTTAAGTCAACACCAAACCCAGTAGGTTAATTTACAACAGCGTGGCTGGATGCTTACTGAGGGGTAAGGGCTGAGTCGTGAGTACTTCTGGTGTCATCAAAGGCTATGGCAATAATTGCGACACCAAGCACAGCGATCGCTACACTAATAGCAAACACTCCCCGATAGCCGAAGGCTTCGGCAATTACACCACTGATTGCCGCCGCCGCAATGCCGCTAAAGGAAGCAACTGAACCTTGGATGGAGTAATCTGTGCCAGCTGTCTCTAGTTGGCTTTTGTCCATCATAATAGTTGATATAGTTGTACTTGCCATGCTAGTAGAGAACTGTACAGCGATCGCAGCCAAATAGAGTATGGGTAAACTTTTCACACTAAATGCCGGTAGCAGGTAGATGGCGATCGCTACAGCTTGCAGCAAACCAAAGAGAATTAGCGATCGCTTTCGCCCCAAGGGATTAATTAGCAAACCCGCAGTCAGCGCCGCAAATACTCCAGTACTATAACTAACCACTCCTAGCAATAAGCCAATATCTGCTAAAGATAGCCCCATATCCACCAAAAAAGGACGATACATAGTGCTGGCTATGGCGCTACCTTTCAGATAAAGCACTAAAATGAGCAACCAACGCCATATTCCAGAACGACGGAAAAATTTGACTAAATTTTTCCAAGCCAGAGTCGAGCGTTGAGACTCAGACCCTGCTTGATTCTTTCGACTGCGTTCTTTGTGCAGTAAAATTGGCAGCAGTGCCATTACCACCAGCAGCGCCAAAGTAAACATAGTGGCTTTCCATCCCCAGTAATTGAGCAAGCTCAACATCACACCACCGCCAATCACAGCACCTAAATAGCTGCCTCCTATTTGCACTCCATTACCGAAACCTCGCTCATTTACATCTAGCAACCCCACAGCCAAGGCATCCGTTGCAATGTTTTGCAGACAACAAAAGAAACACATAACAAACAGACAAATCAGGAGGGCGGTAAAATTGTGTTGAATGTCAAGTAAACCACCAGCAACAGTGGTGCAGGCAATTAGGAGTTGAAAGCAGATAATCCAGAATCGATAATGTCCAACAGCAGTGAAGCTATAGCGATCTAGTAGAGGAGACCAGAGAAAATTTAGCATCGAAGGTAGAACCAGCAATGAAAGCAAACCAATCGCTTGTCTAGAAACTCCCTGCTGACGCATGAATACGGGTAACTCATATCTTGCACCTCACCGTATAATCCCAGAAAAAGTAAAAAGATGTGCGATAAAGCTACCTAATTTTTATTGGCTTTTATCGATAAATCAATACTTTTACTTTTTTACTGAGTAATAAAATCACATCAATTTTTGTTGGTGCAAGATGTGAGGTAAGGCTTGAAACAGAAACATAGTTGGGATGAACTGTGACATATACAAGCTGCCCAATAACCCTAGTTTCTTCAAGCTGTTGGTACTAATCATCAAGATTAATTCTCCTACGTTAACAAACAGAATTCAGGAGTCAGCAGCCAGAATTCAGAATTGAATTCTGTGCGACTGGCGGATATGGTGCAACACATCGAGTGGCGGGTCTGAATCCCTTACGAGAGTGATTCTGACGCCTCGGCGGAGCAATCCCAAGCTCCGCTCCTGAATTCTGACTCCTGAATTCTTCTTTAATCAGAACTCCACAGACACCGAACCTAGTACGCTAAAAGGCGGTGCTGGAGACAAAGCACCAATCTGATAATAGTAATATTGAGTATTAAATACATTATTGAAGTTCAGACCAATGCGGAATTTGTTTCGGCGATAAAAGAGAGCAGCATCAGTTCTGAGGTATGAGGGCGCTGTGAAAGTATTCGGGAGTGATACTTGGTAGTCTCCTGAATACACCAGTCCCAAACCAAATCCCAACCCCTTCAAATTGCTACTTTGCAACTCGTAAGTTGTCCACAGACTGGCGCTGTTATATGGCACAGTAATTAACTGATCGCCTACGGGGATACGGCTATCTTTACTGACAAAAGTATCCGTGTAAGTGTAAGTAGCAATGACCTTCCATCCCGGCAATATTTGTCCGGTTACATCTAGTTCAATCCCACGGCTTTTTTGTTCTCCAGTTTGAATGCTATAAAGTGGATTGGTTGGATCTGGTGTGAGCAAATTTTGGCGAGTAATTTGGTAGAACGCTAGTGTAGTTGAAAGACGACTGTTAAGAAATTCCTGCTTAATTCCTACCTCAAATTGTTCGGAAGTTTGCGGTTTGAATAATTCTCCTGTCTGGCTCGTGCTAGAGTACACAGGATTAAAATAGTTAGACCAATTAAAATAAAGCGAAGTGGATTTACTCGGCTGATAGACAATACCAGCTCGCGGCGAGAATTTATTGTCTACCTGCTCGTTAATTAAATTGCCACCAGGTGCATCTTTCAGTAGATCGAAAATATTTCTAGAAGCCTTACCAACCACTCATTTTAACCAGTGTATAGAATTCGCTGGAATCCTCTTATAATCTGCTGTTCGAGTAATTCTGTTGTCAATTAACTCCTGGAGTTTAGACTAGTTCCCGGTGCGAAACTCAGAAAGCTTATTCTATAAAGCCTAAAAACCTTAGCTGAGGTTGCTGGAAATAGCTTAAATCCATATCGTCATTT
>NZ_JBTYKD010000344.1:0-2971 GCF_054880495.1 Nostoc sp. | reverse complement strand
GTGCAATTAATGTTGACTGCGACTAAAGTCGCACGAGCCGTTTCCCTCTCAGCACTGAAGTGTCTGAGTTTCCCACATCCCGCGAGGTTCTATGAGTATCATGGCATCCCCTTGCGGCAGTATTTACCAGAATAGGGAGGAAGCTAGCTAGAAGGGGACTCAGCAAAGAAAATTGTTTCGTCCCGTGGCTGTTCTCCGCTAATACGTTCGACTTTTCGCTGACAACAGCCACAGAGAAAATAAAAACTCCTAACTCCTAACTCCTAACTACTTTTTAAGTGTCTGGTAAACCAGAATTTGGGTAGGGTTAAGTTGTACGCTACTAACACCTTTTTGGGCAAATACATAGTCTTTGTTTTGCCATAAGGGAACGTAAGGTACATCAGTTGTTACTTGCGTTTCAATTTCTGTAAAAATTTTCTGACGTGCTTCGGGGTTTTGTTCTTTGCGTTGCTGATCAATCAGTTTATTGATGGCTTCGCTATAGTAGAAGGAACCCTGAGTTTGACTGCCTCCATCTTCACATCCTTTAGCAACTGAACCTTTGTCACAAGACAAAAACGGCTGGACGTAATTATCTGGATCTAAAAAGTCTGGATACCAATCAAGTAAAGCTGCTGGATACAAACCCTTAGCAATATCTTTAAAGAAGGCTGGCCCTTCGGCTTGGGTGACTTCAAATTGCAGTATTCCATCCATTTTGACATCGACAAGTGATTTGAGTGTCTGTGCTGCCAAACTACGAGTAGGTGAACTAGAAGGATACCAAACTTGTACTTTTGCAGGATTTTCTTTGGAGAAACCAGCGGTAGTTAATAATTTTTTAGCTTGATCAAAGTTAGCATCGCCATATTTCTCTTTGAATAATGGCACAGAAACTTTAAATGTGGTGGGAATCATGCTGTAAAGCGGGTCTGCTTGACCAAGTAAGACTCGCTCGTTTAAAAGTGGACGGTCAATTATTGATGCGATCGCTTGTCTTACCTCTAATTTATCTAAAGGCTTTTGATTCCGGTTTAATACCAGATAACTCACTACACTACCCTGAGCTGCGATCGCTTGCCAATCCCCTTTTTTACCACCTTCTTCCAAGCTCCGATTTTGATCTGGCTGTAACGACTGATAAGCTATATCCACTGCACCTGTACGGAAAGCATTAAATAAATTAACCGGACTAGTTTGAATTTGGAGGTTAACACCTTTGTTAGCTGGTTTTTCTCCCCAATACTTATCAAATACATCAAGTCGGATGGAATCAGTACCATACTGTCCTAATTTATAAGGGCCAGTCCCCACAAAAATATTCGGTTTGAATTTACCAGCACCGAGTTCGTAAGCTTTGGGTGAAACTGCACACATCCCAGGAAATGCCAGCAATGAGGGAAACGCTGCAAAGGGCTTTTTCAGCTTGATGGTTAACTCATACTCGCTTGTCGGTTTGATCGAATCTACTATATCGGCTAGTAAGAATGAGGGTTTTCCCTTATTTTCAATAAAGCGCTGGATGGTAAAGTCCATTGCTTGGGCGTTGAAGGGAGTCCCATCGTGAAAAACTACTCCCTGACGCAAGGGGATGGTATAAGTTAAGCCATCTCGACTGACTTTGGGTAATGCTGTAGCTAGCTGGGGCTTAATTTCGGTGCTTCCTGATTCGTAGTTGTAGAGGCGATCGCTCATATTAAACACCAAAACCAAGGATGCTAACTCATAAGCATCAGCCGGATCAAGGGTTCTTGGCTTTGCTGTTGTACCTATAGTAATCCGCCCATCACCTGTAGGACTATTTACAGAACCGGATGGCGGCGTAGAAGGCTTGGGACGAGGAGCGCAACTAACAACTAAAAATAAACATAGACAGAACAAAGATAGGAATTGTCTAATCCGACCCCACCGTTTCACGGACAAGGAAAACCAAGTCATGGCAATAATATTTGTGATATCAGAGGTCAGTAATTTTACTACATTTGTGACTATTGTGCTGAATCAAAGATAGTTGATCAGCAATTCTCATTCTGAGAATAATTATCACTATCATTGCCAGCTATGCAAAATTTCAAGTTTTAGATATGGTTTTTGTATCTCTTTAATTCGTAAGCTTAGGGGATATTTTGAATCAGCCAGGAATTTTCGACGAAATAAGTAGCTAGGCACAATTACAGCAGTTTTCATGTATTTGAACCACATGTATCGTAGGGGCACAGCAATGCTGTGCCCCTACCGCGTGGTCTATTTAGCTGAAAATAGCTGTAAATACAAGACGCTCAAGGGCATATTCACCCTTTACGCTTCTAGCTTCCATGCCATCAATAATTGCGATAGCTAAATCATAGTTTCAGTGTTGCCCGTACCGTATGTTCGTGACACTCAAAAATTTTAGCGATGGCTGGTACATTCCATCCTTGGGCATTTAATCGAATTATGTGGGCGCGATCTCGTGTCCGTTGAGCAACTGTTGTCGCTGACCGCAACTCCAAAAGCGTCAAATCTTCTAAATCTGTTAATCTAACTCGCAATGGAGCAGACATCTCAATATTACCTGTTTTTTAAACCTTCTCTATCTTATATTTAATTGTAACCACCTACTTAAGCCAGGACTTAAAAAAAGATCTTAGTTAGAATTAGATATACAGGTATTACGTTGAATTCTAATGTTTTGCGACAAAAATCAAATACTATATGACAGCCAACAATATTAAACAGCAAATTTTAGAGCATCTTGAGGCATTGCCAGGGGAGCAGATAAAAAGTCTGCTCAAAACATGGTTGACTGTAACTGATGGAGACTTAGAAGATTTTGAGTAGTTACTCAGTCATGAATCTACTCAAAGTATAGAATAAATCTATGATTACGGTGTTATGAAAGCAGTCTTGATGATAGCAGCTGGCAGTCCCGAAGTTCTGCAAGTACAGGAAGTGCCAAACCCTGTTGTTCCTGTAGGTAATACTGAACTTTTAATCCGCTTGGTGGCGG
>NZ_JBTYKD010000343.1:0-7052 GCF_054880495.1 Nostoc sp. | reverse complement strand
TCTAATAGCGCGTGAGGAGTCGGAACCTGTGAGGGTAAACGAAACTCGCTCCGTGAGTTAGAACCCCCTGCGTTTACGCATGGGGTATCTCAGATGGATTGTATGAGCGCTAACACTAAGGTTTGTCCGGTTGCGTATAGAGGAGGTAGGGAACGGCAAAATGAGTTGGAATTCCAGTATTCACCTCAATGTGATGAGAATCAACCGCTTAAATAAATGGCGAGTGAGGAGTTAGGGGTTAAAATCATAATTCACAACTTCTAACTTGTAACTGATAACTTTTAGAGAGGAATTGACTGTGGAGCAAAAAATTAACTGTGCCGAAGCCTGTGTTAACGGTTGTGTTTTAGGGGATAAATGCCCCAATATCGAGTTTAGAGAGGCCACTGCAAAATTTATTGAAGAGACTCCCTTAGACAAAATGTTGGAGTTGGCACAAGAACGTCTGCGGAAAAAAATTACAGAACCGCCAAAATGGGTTTTTCCGGAAGATCCATAGCATCTGGATCTATATTTAATTCTCACAGTTTTGCCGCCAAGCGATCGCTGCGTTGCTTCTCCTGTTATATCAAAATACCTAATTGCTTTCTTACAGCAGTTTTCATGTATTTGAACCACATCTGTCGTAGGGGCACAGAAAAAGCTCATGTGTGTCAACTTAAGGTAGAAGTTAGGTAAAAAAAGGGTTATAGGGTTGCCCTCGTCCCCTAACCCCGAATCCCATATTGGGATTCGGGGAACTGGAGAATTTGCTCCCCTCTCCCATATTGGGAGAGGGGCTGGGGGTGAGGGCAAAACTCGCTGTTTTCCGCAAGCAAAATCGCATTCGACTTTAAATATCTAACCCAACCACTGTTAATTCCGGCGGATGTTCAACATTAAACTGGTAATATATCTCTCTTCGCTCCTGTGGTGGAAGAGTTAACTGCCATTCTAAAATCCCCATTTCACCAAGTTGAATTTGTGGGTTGCTGCGACTGAGGCGTACCTTAATTTGTTCGTTGCGGCTAATCGGCAATTGTTCAGTTAGTTTCAGATCTATTTCTTTGTCGAGTAAGTTAGTAATTATCAATCGATAAGTATAAGTAATCCGGCGCTGGTTGCTAATCAATCTTTTGTCTACCACACGCTCAACTAAATCGCGCTCAATTTTTAAACCTTCGTCAATTCCTAAATTCAGTTTAAACTCTTGCCCTGGTGCAATATTATCTAACTGAGTTGTCCCAATAAAAACATTGTCGCGGAAAATATTCGCTTTACCTGGTAACAAAGTCGCACCGTTGGGACTATTTTTCACATTAGCTTGCAAATAAGCAAAGCTTACCAAGCGCGGCATTGCTACATAATCGAAGCTACAAGGATAATCATCATTGAAAATTGTAGTTTTATGGGGTGTGCCATCATTAGGAATGTTACTGCCACCATTCAATTTGAAGGTAACTACACTTCCTTGTTTGGATACTTCTGCTGTCATGGTTTCTGCTGGGATTAGACTATCCTCTGTAACTTCGTCTTGTTCTTCCCAATCTGCTCTGGCAGTAGAAGCGGGCGGTTCTGGTATGCTAGGCAGCAGTGGTGGCTGGGCTTCAAATCTTCGTCGCACTCTTTGAGGAAGTGGCGCATCAATATACCAAGGTTCAAGTTTGGGTGGAAGTGTACCTAATCCGGGTTTAGCGGTAGAAAGGGTGAGATTTGCACCAATCCAATCTTCGCCACTGCTTTGGGTGATTTCTGCAAGGTAGCTCAGATGCACAATATTGCTGGTAGTACTAAAGCGCAAGTCATAAAGCGGAGTCCAACTAGCGCGATTCACTAAGTATGATAGCTCTAATTCAAATTCGCCTTCACCCGTAACTTCAACTGCTACAACTAAGTTAAAACTTTCTTTCGGATGGGGTGTTTGGATTTTTTGCAATGAGGTGCGGAGTGCTTGCAGTTGTTTGTCTAATTCCTGCTGCTGGGTTTTGCACTCCCCAGATGCGATCGCATACTCACTATACTGGCTTCCGAGAAAGTTGAGGAAATCTAAAGTTTCGCTGAGGCTGAGATTTTTGCGAGACAAACTCACTGAAAATGGTTCCTCTGTTTTTTCACGTAAGCCTTCGATAAAACTAGACTGCAATGCTAAAGCATCCACTTGGGCTTGCAGATGGCGTTTTTCTGCTTCTAATTGCTGAATTTGCCTTGTTAAATATGCTACTCGCTCCCCTACAGGTTCAGTGGTGTAAATGCGATCGCTACTAACTCCCACCAAGCGCACCCCTACCGTACCTGCACCGCTAACCCTGACAGACTCAGTTTCTACAGTCACTGGCACTGGAGTAATTACTAATTCCTGTTCAATTCCTGTTAAATCAACTACACCTCGCCGTGTAACCAGCGCTCTGTCAGAATATACACTAACAGCGACAATCTCGCTTTGTACTGTTTTGCGCCAAGACGGTATTTCCGGGTTAACCACTGCCAGTTTTCCCCCATTTCTAATGATTCTGCTGGTTAATTGTCAATGCTTCCTGGTCTAACCGTCAACCCCTTTAGGTAATTCGTAATTCGTAATTATGAATTATTTGAACCGGGAGTTGGTTCAAGCGTACTAGAAGCAGTATGAGCTTTTTGCTGTACAAAATTCTTTGTCGCAGCTAGGAGATACTCATAATAGGCACGAGCGACGATCGATAGCTGCTTGCCAGATGGGTATACCATGTACCAATTTCGCTGAATGGGAAAGTGTTGTACATCTAAAATGCTAAACTCTGAGGAGTCTGATAGTAAAGTATGACGCGATAAAATAGAAATTCCTAAACCACCTGCGATCGCTTGTTTAATTGCTTCATTACTTCCCAATTCTAGCTTGACTTTTACCGTCACCCCTTGTTCTTCAAATAGCCTTTGGACGGCGCGACGAGTTCCTGAACCTGGTTCCCGCATAATAAAAGGTTGGTTAGACAGGCGTTGTATCGGAATATTTTTTTCATTGGATAACGGATGATTAGTCGGTGCAAAGACTATCAAAGGGTTTTCTAAAAATGGTTCACAAGTCACATCTATATTGTCTGGAATTTGACTCATAATATATAAGTCATCCAGATTCTGACTCATCCTTTCCAAAATTTGTTCGTGATTCGTTACTTGCAGCGAGATATCAATCCCTGGATAAAGTTCGCAAAACGGTCCCAACAAACGTGGAATAAAGTATTTTGCTGTTGTAATCACAGCCAAGCGTAATTGTCCCTGTTTTAGCCCTTTTAAATCTGCCACCTTCATTTCATACTGGGCTATATTCTCAAAAATCTGCCGACATGTAACAAATAATTCCCGTCCGGCTTCCGTTAGATATAACCGCTTTCCCACTTGCTCAAATAATGGCAACCCTACCGATTTGGTGAGTTGCTTGATCTGCATAGAAACGGTAGGTTGGGTAAGAAACAATTCCTCAGCAGCACGAGTAAAGCTACTATGCCGTGCCGCCGCCTCGAACACCTTTAACTGGTGCAGCGTCGCTTGGTTCAAAGGTGATTCTCCTGTATATAGCGATTAATAGATATAAAACTAGTATTGCTGAACACTGGCAAATGATATAGCGATGCTCACAGAAAGTTACGAGTTCTATTATAGACAAAACTCTATTATCTCTATTAAAATAAAGGTATTTTACTTATGGATTGAAGAAGCTATTATCAGAACAATAAGAGCGTAAGATGCCTTCTATTTCCCGATGAATGCTGAATGAGGATTTTTCCAAATTCATCATTCATCATTCCATAATTCTTCCGTAACTTTTGTATTTAGCTTGGTTAAGTCTGGTAATCTTAGTACCTCGATTTCCGCAACTTGTTCTTTAATATTCACAGGCAAGTTTAACGCTTGACGTTCTTCTATCCAGCAACTTGCTAATGGCAAGGTTAGCTCCATTTCGTCCAGAGGTCGGGGAATTACCATCACTGCATTCAATTCCCCAATGCGTTCTGCCTCAAACATTCCCGCTTCCACAGCTACCGCCACATTTGCTACGGAACCGCGAATAATCGCTGTACACAAACCCGCACCAATTTTTTCATAGGCTGCCAAATGAACATCAGCAGCTTTCAGCATGGCATCACACGCTCCTACCATCGCGGGAAATCCTCGCGTTTCTACCAAACCAATTGCTTGATTACTCAGACGGCTGTAATTGCCCTCCTGCATCAATTTAGTTAAACGAGTTGTGATCGGAAGCACTATATCTAGGTTGGGATAAGGTCGGGGAATCACCAAACTAGAAATCAACTGACCAAACTGTTCAGCCGTTTGCACACCTGATTCTACAGCCAGACGCACGTCAGCAATTCCACCCCGGACGATCGCAGTACAATGACCGCTACCAATTTTTTCATACCCAACTAGGTGAACTCCCGCCGATTTCAGCATCATATCCGCTGTACCAACGATCGCTGGAAAGCTGCGGGTAGAAACTAAACCCAAAGCAGTATCCTCGTAGGTTTCGTAACTATGCGCTCCCTGGCTGGTATTGAGAGACCGTTGATTATATGTTTCCATGATGAATTCTCCAAGATACGGAAAAAGCCGACAACTTACAATTAACACTTACTCGGACTGATTGTCAGAGTTTGGGTTGTTCAAGGATTGTCTATGAGGAAACAATGTAGTCAAGAGTCTGTGTATGCTGCCTTGCCCATAAATCTGAGACCCGAAACCGTTAGGCGATTCTGTGGCTAGCTGACTGGGGTCTAAGTCATGTTCTGTAGACTCTTGAACATCTTTCCCCAAGCTGGAGTCAGCATCTTTAGTCGGTTCTTCCACAGGAGGAGACTGTTTTTCTGGAGTCACGGAAGATTTAAAGAAGGAAATCGACTTATTTTGTTTGAAATCCACAAAAGCCGAAGCTGAGAAGTTAGTTGAGGAAATTACCTTTTCCTTAACTCCACCTAAGCCATTTTCCTCTTCCTTCGGCGGTGGTGTATTTGTAGCTGGGTTACTTGGAGTTGGTTCCAGTTGTTTTGTTTGGTCAATTTGGCGACTGGTGTCTCCTAAAATCGAACCAGATGGAATTACTTGTCCAGGTTCAACTGAATAGTTGAAAATTGTTGTCGCCGAACCAATGCAAGCATTTGCACCAATTTTGCCCTTACCAACCATCAAAAAACCGGCTCCCAGGTTTGCGCCGGCTTCTACCTCTAGGGTTCCTTCATGGACTTGGAGAATGGCTCCCATACCAATACAGACCCCTGGACCAATGATGATTTTGCTGTTTACAGCCGCTTGGAGTATTACTCCACGTGCAAGTACCGCGCTTGGATGAATACTCACCTCACCACTAATGTAAGAATCAAATTTATTGCTGAGGTGCAGTAGCGGCACAGACATGGAAATTTTAACCTCGCAAGCCGGAATGGGGAATGGAGAATTGGGGAGTGGGGAATGGGGAATGGAGAATTGGGGAGTGGTGGATATTAAAATTCCCTATTTCCTACTCCCTATTATGGGGAGTAGTGAGTGGTGGAAAAATTCCCTACTCCCCACTCCCTACTATGGTCGTTGAATAATCGTTTCCAATACCCGACGCTTCGCTTTGGGGTCAACACCAATTAAGCGCACATATTCCCCTGGATATTCGCCAAGTTGCCTTTCTACGGCTGCGATCGCTTCTCTTTCTGAGGAGGCTTGAATTTGACCGGTACTAGTCCAAGAACCTGTACGGAACCGCCGTTGATCTACGTGCTCAATGCTAATTTTAGAGCCGCCAGCCAATAATTGCCGGAGTTGGTCTACTACTTCAGTACTCAAGCGGGTACTGGTAGCTGTTGCTGTTGCTGTT
Source organism: Nostoc sp. (assembly GCF_054880495.1). Taxonomy (NCBI): domain Bacteria; kingdom Bacillati; phylum Cyanobacteriota; class Cyanophyceae; order Nostocales; family Nostocaceae; genus Nostoc; species Nostoc sp. Next base: position 1,237 of record NZ_JBTYKD010000343.1, on the reverse strand, counting down.
GCTGTTGCAGTGGGGGTACTGCTAGTGAATGATTTCTGACTGCCAGATGAGGCTACTTGACCATTTGGACGTTGAATAATCGTTTCCAATACCCGACGCTTGGCTTTAGAGTCAATCCCAATTAAGCGGACATATTCCCCTGGATATTCGCCGAGGTGTCCTTCTATAGCTGCGATCGCTTCTCTTTCTGAGGAGGCTTGAATTTGACCGGTACTAGTCCAGGAACCAGTACGGAACCGCCTTTCATCTACGTGTTCAATGCTAATTTTATATCCACTACTCAATAATTGCCGCACCTGTTCTACGACTTCAGTACTCAAGCGGCTACTGGTAGCTGTTGCTGTAGCATAGGGTGCTGCACTGCTAGTAAATGATTTCTGACTGCCGGAGGAGGCTACTTGACCATTTGGACGTTGGATAATTGTCTCTAATACCCGCCGTTTGGCTTTGGTATCAATGCCGATTAAACGCACATACTCGCCTTGATGGCTTTCAATACATTCTTCCAAACCGGAGATTACTTGATTTATGGAAGTTGCTTCAATTGGCTTGCAACTAGTCCAGGAACCAGTTCGGAAGCGCCGCTCATCTACGTGTTCCATGCCAATTTTGTAACCACTTGCCAAAAGTTGGCGGATTTGCTCTACAGTTTCACCATTAACTTTGCCACTGCTAGAGCCGTTCCCATTACCATTACTGCTACGATAACTGCCATTACCACGACTAGCAGGTGCTTTAAAGCTGGTAGCTGGTTTAACATCATCATCTGGACGTTGGATGATGGTTTCTAATACGCGCCGTCTACCTTTGTCAATGCCAAACAGCCGTACATACTGGCCGCTATGCTCTCTTACACAGCTTTCTAATGCTGCGATCGCTTCACCCAGCGATCGCGGTTCAATTGGCTGGCAACTAGTCCAAGAACCTGTGCGGAACCGTCTTTGGTCTACGTGTTCCGTACCAATCTTATACCCTTGCTCCAATAGATAGCGCAACTGCTCTATTGTTTCTGCACCCAAGCTATTGCTCGACACTTCACTACTCCTTTCCAACTCTAAGACAGTAATACTACTACCTGTATAAGATTTAGCAATTTCATCCCGAATCGGTGCTATACATTTGCTATCCGCAGCACAGAGATAACCCGCTCGCAGTGCTTGATTAATTCCAACCACATGATGAGCAAATTCCTTATCCTGATCTTGCACATCTGGCAAACGGTCAGCTTGTTGCTGGT